>NZ_JBXAYE010000001.1:0-300000 GCF_056782135.1 Dellaglioa sp. CoH-56-MRSF-11
TGTTCAGTTTTCAAAGATCTACTTGGTTGCTTTTGACAACTTTTATATCATATCAAGGATTTCGTTAATTGTCAAGATTTTTTTTAATTAATTAACTGGTCACATTTGAATTAGTTGTTTACTACTGAGGCAACGTTTATTACTTTACCAAGAATAATGACCTTCGTCAAGCCTTTATTTAAATTAAATCTAAAAATATTGATGTAATCGTATACATCTGTACTTTTAATTACTTTATAGGTCTTAAATAAAAAAATAATTTCAAAAATAGACTATTAATCCTGATTTTTGAAATTATTTTTTATTTAATGTTCAACTAATAGTTGCTGCATTTGTAGTGTTTGCGCCTGATTTATTTCATCATACAACTTATTAGCAAGTTGCTCGTTAATTATTCCTGCTATATATTGTGTTTGAACATAATTATATTCTAATTGAAATGCTTGAATAAATAAATCTACTGATATTTTTTCATTCTCTTCGTAATCTCTACGAAAGTGTCTTTGTCGATCTTCGATAAATCTTTCAACATTCTGAATATCATCTAGTTGTCCATGTGCATTAGCCAAACGTTCTTTTGTTAAATCATGTAAATATTGTTCAATTACTTCATGCAATTGATTCTCCAAGTCCCATAATAATGATCGGAAATCATTGTGTATTTGCATTTTTTCTATATTATCTTTAGCCCATTGTTTCCTGGCCTTACTTCTCTGTCCACGAGTTATTTGCCCATGGCTAATATGCCACGCTTCATGCCTAACCTGATGTTCTACTGATCGAATGATTCGATTAACACTTAATCGTTGTCCACCATAATCTGTATCCAAAATTTTTCTGTACGTACTGAGTACTCGGGCAGGATAAATTTCTTTTATCTCATTACTATTTAAAAATTCATCTTCAATTTCATTAATTTTTTTAAATAATTCTTGATGTTTATCATACCCTTGAATATCATTAAACCCTTTTTGTGATTGTAATTGTTGAATCACCGCGTATCTCACATCGTTAGATTGAATACGTTCTGTTAAATGTAAACTAGCGTAATCAATCATTTGTATTCGTGAAAAATTTAATTCTTCTTTATTAAATGATAACTTTTTAGCTAGTAAGATTTTAGGCAACACTAATGCTGGTGTTATCATACTTAATAATATGACAGTAGTTGCAATGATTAAAATTTCTTCTCGATACGGAAAAGCCCGTCCATTTATTAACATTGGTAATGAAAATGCCATTGATAACGTGATTGTTCCGTGTACCCCACTCAACCCAAAAACAAATGCATTTTTTCGTCTTTTTTTTGATTTTGAAGGACCGAAAAAGGCAGCAATATGTGGTTCTTTTCCAATTAATGCCCAAGTGTATCGGATACCAATCATGACTACATAGATTATCAAACCCAGACTCAACAACTCAAACGACTGACTCGTTCCAAGTTTAATCAGTGCCCGGAAAATTTCAGGTAAACTAATTCCCAATAAAATAAATACAATACTGTTAAGCATTGCGGTCAACGTATCCCATATTGTTGACGAAACTAACTGGACACGTGTTGCAGTTAATTTTAAACGCTCGGATTCAATATTATGAACAATCCCTGCAGTTACAACAGCAATAATTCCCGATGTCCCTAGACTTTCCGCCAATAAATAAACAATAAATGGTGTTAACAACGCAATTGGAATAATCGTTAATTCTGGTGAAGTTACCCTCTTATTAAAATACGTTCTAACGATAACTAAGATTCCACCTGCCATAACCCCAACTACAATACCACCAACTGCAACAAAAATAAATTGAAATAATCCGCTATAGATGGAAAATGTTCCTTTTTCCATCACAGATAATGCCAAATTTAACATCACTAATCCACTTGCATCGTTAAATAATGATTCGTATTCTAAGGCAGTATTAACCCCTGAATCAAGTTTTGATGCTGATGTTAAGGATTTTACTGCTATGGCGTCAGTTGGTGTCACAATCGCAGCTAGTGCTATTGCAAGTGGCAATGTCCATCGAACTTCTAATCGATTCGCTAACAACCCTACTATTACAACTGTAATAAGCGCTAAAACTACTGATAATAAAAGTATCGCATGAAAATTTTTACGGATCCCCCTAACAGATGTTTTTTGCCCATCATTAAACATAAGTGGTGCAATAATGAATAACATAAAATATTCTGGTTCTAATTCGAAATTAGCCATGACTGGTACTAATGACAACAACAGACCAATTACAATAAGAATAAAAGCATCTGGTATTTTAGGAAGAATTTCGTGAATTACATTTGAAATAATAATCCCCGCCACAAGAAAAGCTATTACATAAAATAGTGCCATTATGCGTTAACGCGTCCTAACCAATATTTCTTTTTACCACGACGAATAATCACAAATTTGCCATCAAATTCTGTAGCAGGATCAATCATAAAATCTAAATCTTGAATTTTTTCACCATTAATACGAATAGCCCCGTTAGTGATATCTTCACGTGCTTGTCTTTTTGATGATTCAATTTTTGTATTTACTAATAACTCAACAATATTCTCTGGTTCTGCTGCTAATTCAACAGAAGGCATATTTTTAAACCCCTGTTCAATTTCACTCGTCGTTAATTCTTTCACTTCGCCTGAAAATAAAGCTGCAGAAATATGTTCGGCTTCAATTACAGCTTCTGGACTATGAACAAATTCTGTTACTTCTCGTGCTAAGCGGCGTTGTGCTTCACGTTTTTCTGGAGCTGTTTCAACTGATTTTTGGTATTCAGCAATCTCATCTGACGTTAAGAATGTGAAAAATTTCAAATATTTCACAACATCCCGGTCGTCTTGATTTAACCAAAATTGGTAGAATTCATATGGTGTTGTTTTTTCTGGATTTAACCAAACTGCGCCACCAGCTGTTTTACCAAATTTAGTACCATCAGCCTTAAGCATTAGTGGAATTGTTAGCCCATATGCCTTTGTGTCTGAACCTAGCTCTTTATGAATAAGATCAATTCCTGCAGTAATATTCCCCCATTGATCAGCCCCACCAATTTGTAATTGAACATCATGGTGCTTGTGTAAATGTAGGAAATCAACTGATTGTAAGATTTGGTATGTAAATTCCGTGAATGAGATACCAACTTCCAAACGACTTGCAACAACATCCTTTGCGAGCATGCTATTTACATTAAATAACTTACCGTAATCGCGTAAGAAATCAAGCAAGCTAATTTTTGATAACCAATCATAGTTATTTACAATTGAAATATTTGAATCTTGTCCAAATAATTTGGTCATCTGTGCAGTGAGAGCTTGCTCATTATGATGAACTTGGTCCATCGATTGCAGCACACGTTCAGATTTTTTACCACTTGGATCACCAATTGAACCTGTACCACCACCAATAATGATGTATGGATGATGTCCTGCTAATTGAAATCTTTTCAACATCATAAATGGAATTAAGTGTCCGATATGCATACTATCCCCTGTTGGATCAACCCCACAGTATAAGCCAATTGATTTTTCAGACGTTAGTTCACGTAACCCATCTTCGTCTGTCGTTTGATTAATTGCGTCGCGCCATTCTAGTTCGTCAATAATATTCATTTCTGTTTCCTCCTATATAATATAAGTATAAAAAAATCCCTGATATCTAAAAAAGATATCAGGGACGAATTAATTTCCGCGTTACCACCCAAGTTATTATCTACATAATATAGTAGCTAATCGCTCAATCATCGTTAACGAGATGAATCGTTGTTAGCTCCATAGCGTACTTCACTCATCGATAATTCCTGATTTCCAGCGACCACCAGGTTTCTTTAAAATTGATCGATAAATTACTGAACTACTTCATCACTTATAGCTATAATATACGTAAATAAAGTCTAAATGTCAATTTTAACCATAAGAATATTAATACTATAAAAGAGTGTCTTGATTGCATTCTATTTCGTTATTCGATACAATTCACTTACAAATTAAAAGTAACTGGAAAGAAGAGGAATCCGATGACAGAAAAGAAAATGATGTCAGCCGTTGTAATTGATGAATTTGGCGGACAAGATAAACTTAAACAACGTGAAGTAGCTATGCCTGAAATGACGGCGGATCAAGTAATTGTTCAAGAAAAAGCAGCTGGAATTAATCCAATTGATTGGAAAACGCGTGAAGGCTTTTTACAAGGTATGCTTAACTGGCAATTTCCTATTATTTTAGGTTGGGATGTGTCGGGTGTTATCACAGAAGTAGGCGCTAACGTAACCGATTGGAAAATTGGTGATGAAGTCTTCGCACGCCCTGCCACGACTCGTTTTGGTACTTACGCCGAATATACTGCTGTTGATGCTAATTTGCTTGCACCAAAACCTAAAAATATTAGCTTTGAAGAAGCTGCTGCTGTTCCTTTAGCTGGTTTAACTGCATGGCAAGCCCTTTTTGATCATGGTCATTTAGAAAAAGGTGAAAAAGTCTTTATTCATGCTGGTTCAGGTGGCGTTGGCTCTTTCGCTATTCAACTTGCTAAATCAGTTGGTGCTTACGTTATTACCACAACTAGCTCGAAGAATATTGATTTTGTTAAAGGACTTGGCGCTGACCAAGTCATTGATTACCATGAAACTGATTTTGCGGAAATCTTAAAAGATATCGACCTTGTAGTTGATACAATCGGTGGTGACGCACAAGAAAAATCAGTTAATATCTTAAAACATGGCACAGGTCGTTTAGTTGCTATTACTGGGATGGATTCTGAAAAAACAGCAGGTCTTGCTGAAGCAAGAAATGTGACTTTTGATTCAATTTGGTTGGACCCAAATGGTGAAGAATTAACTAAATTAGCTGATATGCTTGAAGATGGCACTATAAAAGTGACCTTAGATTCAGTTCATGAATTCTCTGCAGAAGGTGTAGCAGAAGCTCACGATCGTAGTGAATCTCATCATGCACTTGGTAAAATTATCGTTCGTTTTAAATAAAACCCTATTTAGGTAGTTCAGACTTTTTTGTCTGAACTACCTTTTTTAATTACTAAAAGTAAGTGCTTTCACTGGTGTTAATTCATTGGTAGATTTATACTATCCTTGTAGAATAAAATTTTTCAAGAAGGAGATTTACTATTATGCCAAAAAAAATTAATGCATCAGATGCCATGCTCAAAGTTTTAGAAGATTGGGGCGTTAAAACCGTCTATGGGTTGCCAGGTGGTTCATTTGATTCAACAATGAATGCACTACATAATCGTAAAAATACAATTAATTATGTACAAGTTCGTCATGAAGAAGTCGGCGCACTCGCAGCAGTTGGTGAAGCTAAAGTAACTGGAAAATTAGGTGTTACTTTTGGTTCCGCTGGTCCCGGTGCTGTCCATCTATTAAACGGACTTTACGATGCTAAATATGATGGTGTTCCTGTTCTTGCCTTAGTCGGCCAAGTTGGTACACAAGTGATGAATACAAATTACTTCCAAGAAATGAATGAAAATCCAATGTTTGAGGATGTTTCTATTTATAACAGAACAGCTACTACACCCGAAAACTTACCCATTGTTGTTGATGAAGCTATCCGTCAAGCCTACAAATATAATGGCGTCGCAGTTGTCACAATTCCGACCGATTTAGGTTGGCAAGAAATCGATGACACCTTTGTTTCAACAGCCGCAACACACCAAGAACCTCTTTATCCGATGCCTCGTGATAAACAAATTCAAGATGCCTTAGATATTTTAACAACAGCTAAGACACCAATTATTTATGCTGGGAAAGGTGTTCGTGGCGCTGGAAAAGAATTAATTGAATTATCTGAAAAATTATCATTACCAATCGCAACAACTGCGCTTGCTAAAACAATTATTCCTGATGATTACAAAGCATACATGGGTTCTGCTGGACGAGTTGCTGGCAAACCCGGCGTTGACCTTCTTCGTGGCGCTGATGCTGTTCTTTTCATTGGATCTGATTTTCCATTTGGTGAATATTTCTTTTCTCCAGATGCTAAATTTATTCAGGTCGATATTGATTCTGAAAAATTAGGTAAACGTCATTCAGTTGATGTCCCTATTTTAGCCGATGGTAAGGAAACTTTAATCGCATTAAATAAGGCCGTTAAAACACCAGTTGCACCAACAAAATGGTACAAAGCTGCCATCGCTAACAAAGAAAACTGGATTAAATGGATTGATAGCTTTACTGAAGATGACAGTAAACCACTTCGTTTTGAACCAGTTTTCAATGAAATTAATAAAATTAAAGATGACGATGCAATTTTCCAAATTGATGTTGGTAATGTAACGATTGAAGCAATGCGTTTCTTACGTCTTGGTGAGAAAAATAAATTTACAACATCCGCATGGTACGCAACGATGGGGTATGCACTACCCGCAGCAATTGGGGCTCACTCTGCCTTTCCAGACCGTCAAGTTTTCTCAATTTCTGGTGACGGTGGTTGGACGATGGTCATGCAAGATGTCTTAACACAAGTTAAATACAACATGCCTATCATCAACGTTGTCTTAAGCAATCAGGAACTTGGATTCATCCGCGCTGAACAAGATGATAAACAACAACCACACTCAGGTATTGATTTAATTGATGCTGATTGGGGCGCAATTGCCAACGACATGGGAGCTAAAGGGTATACCGTCCGGACATTAGCAGAATTAAAAACTGCTTTTGCTGAAGCTAAAGGTTCAAAAGTGCCTGTTGTTATCGATGTTAAAGTAACTTCTGACCGTCCACTTCCTGTTGAACAGCTCATTATTGATCCTAAAACACAAGATCCAGATGCTGTTAAAGCTTTTGTTAAAGAATACCAAGCAGAGGGTTTAATTCCATTTCGAGAAATCCTTGAAAATCAAGATTAAATAGTTTTTATTTAATTGATGTATCTTAGCTTAATTAAGTTAAAATACATTTTTTATAGAACAAAAAAAGATATAAAGAGAACCCTTGGGATTGAATTTCATTTCAATCCCAAGGGTTCTCTTTATATACCTCTTCTTATTTCACAATTTTATCAATTTTTGCTAATTCTTCTGGTGCAAAATCCAAATGCTCTAATGCCTTTAAATTATCCTTTAATTGACTCACACGACTAGCACCAATAATAACCGACGAAACAGAATTATCTTTCAAATCCCAAGATAGCGCCATTTCAGCCAATGTCTGGTTGCGATTTTTTGCAATTTCATTTAATTCACGAACCTTTTTAAGTGTTGATTCAACTCTCTCAGTAGACAAGGTATCAAATCGTTTCACTCTAGAATCGTCTGGAATACCATTCAAGTAACGATCAGTCAATAACCCTTGTGCTAAAGGACTAAAAGCAACTGTTCCTATCTGCTCTTGTTTTAAAACATCTTTTAATCCATCTTCTATCCAACGATCTAATAAATTATATCTAGGTTGGTGGACAACGATAGGTGTATTTTTAGCTTTTAGTAATTGAATCATCTTTTCAGCTTCTGGTGCCCGATAATTTGAAATTCCAATATATAAGGCTTTACCTTGGCGAACGAGTAAATCCAAAGCTTCAGCTGTTTCTTCCAACGGTGTATCTGGATCTGGACGATGGTGATAGAAAATATCAACATAATCTAGCTGCATACGTTGTAATGATTGATCCATACTGGCAAACAAGTTTTTCTTTGAACCCCATTCGCCATAAGGACCTGGCCACATATAGTAACCTGCCTTCGTCGAAATAACCATTTCATCCCGGTAGGCACTTAAATCTTCACGTAAAATGCGCCCAAAATTCTTCTCGGCAGCACCATCACCGTAATTATTTGCCAAATCAAAATAAGTAATTCCATTATCAAATGCTGTTTCAATAATATCTTTTTGCGTTGCTAAAGGTGTCTCATCCCCAAAGTTCTTCCATAAGCCTAAGGCAATAGCAGAAACTTTTAATCCACTATTACCGAGGCGATTATAAATCATTTTATCATAACGTTTTTCATTTGCTTGATACATTAACTATCTCCTCCTAAACTAATTACAAATTATATTATAGCGCTTTCACGTCTGCTGGACAATCATTTAATGTTACTTAAAATTCGCTTATCTTATTAATTTGTGCCACTATTATTAGGTAACTGAAGGAGTTGAGTCCATGTTTAAAAAAATAAACGATTATATAAATGTCCATTATATTAAAACATTCATCTTAACGTTAGCTATTGCAACCATAGTTAGAGTCATTGTTGCATTTTTCATAAATAAACACTTTTTGAATGTAGAATTTATTATTGCCGCGATTACGATTGTTATAATTTCACTTTTAATCAGACAAGACCTCAAGAAATAATTAGGTAAGCAAAAATACTGACTCGATACTTTTGACAAAGTACGGAGCCAGTATTTATTTAATTCATGTCCCACTTTTAAATAATTAGTCTTCAAAAACATCTTTTGCAATATTAAATGCAGACCAAGCTTTAGGCCAACCAACGTAGAAAGATAAATGTGTGATAATTTCAGCAATTTCTTCCTTCGTAATTCCATTTGTTTTGCCAATTGCCATATGTGCTGGCAATTGTTCAAAGTTACCACCTGAAATCAAAGCTGAAATTGTTATAATACTGCGTTGATGTGCTGGTAATTCACTTTCACGTGACCAAACTTCACCAAATAAAACATCATCATTTAATTCTGCAAATTTAGGTGCAAATTCGCCTAAGTTATCGCGACCTGCTGTTTGTTTCTTTACCATAATATAATATCCTCCTATTAATCTTTTAATTTACCGTACGTTTCGTCATCAACAGCTTCTAACCATTCAGGTGTCCCTGCTGTAATAGCAACATGTGAGAACCAACTATCTTTTGTAGCACCGTGCCAATGTTTAATCCCGTCTTTTGTGACAACAACATCACCAGCTTTTAAACGTCGTGCTTGTTGACCTTCTTCTTGGTACCAACCTTCACCGGCAGTGACCAATAATAGTTGGTAACCGTCGTGATGGATGTGCCAATTATTACGTGTTCCAGGTTCAAAACTAACATTTCCAACACCAACGTTTATATCTGGATCCGCCACTAACATGTCTAAATAACTTTGACCAACAAAGAAATCTTTATATGCTTCATTTTTTTCACCTATTGGAAAAAGACCGTTTTTAATTTGTTCCTCATTCATTATAATTACCTCACTTTATTTTATACGGTTAACCTAGCGTTAATCGTATATCGCGAATTGTTCTAGATACTTTTCAAAACTAATATCTTCTGACACTTCGTTTCCATTTGTTCTGTGTGAAACTTTTCTGTCATACCAATCAATTTTATGAGAAATAATTTCAATATTATGCTGTAATTCTACCATTTCAGACAGTGCATTTTCTTTTACCTTGCTGAGCATCTCGCGTCGTTCTTTAATGGTTGCATCACCTTGTGCTCGTAGTTCAACGTATTTAATTATTTCATTAATCCGCATCCCTGTCCCTTTAAGATGAAGCAAAAATCCTACCCATTTAATATCATGTTCCGTGTAATAACGTAAGCCTGCCGAATTACGGTGAGGCTTAATTAAGCCTTCTTTTTCATAGTAACGCAATGTAAAACTTGATAACCCAACTAATTTAGCAAACTCACCAATTTTATATTGTTGCTCATTAGTCATTCAATCGCCTCCTTCAATAGTTTCTATTAAAACACTTAGAGTTGACTCTAAGTCAAGCTTTTCTACATATTATTTTTAATATTAAGGCTTACTCCATCCATCAATTCAGACCGTTCCTACACTAAAATTTAATTCCAACATTTTAAAACAAAATCTTTGCTTAATAATTTTCATTCATGTAGAGTTACATCGAAATAGTTACCATTTCCAGATATATTACATATAAAATAAGAAGAAATGAGGGTTAGCTTTTGTTAGATTTCAAACACATAAACAAAACATTCAAAACAGTTACCGTATTAAACGACTTAAACTTACATATTGATACAGGGGAACTTTTTGTTCTTGTTGGCCCTAGTGGTAGTGGTAAAACGACAACTTTAAAAATGATTAATCGATTAATTGAGCCCACCTCGGGTACTATTAACTTTGAAAATCAAAATATTGATCAGATTCCGTTACATACTTTACGTTCACAGATTGGCTATGTCTTACAGCAGATTGCTTTATTTCCTAATATGACAGTTGCTGAAAATATCAGCTTATTACCAGAATTACAAAAATGGCCTAAAAACAAACAAAGAGAACGTGTCGATGCCTTATTAACACGTGTTGGTTTACCGCCTGAAGCATATCGTAAGAGAATGCCTAGCGATTTATCCGGTGGCGAGCAACAACGAATTGGTATTTTACGAGCAATTGCAACTAAACCAAAATTAATTTTAATGGACGAACCATTTAGTGCGCTGGATCCTATCTCAAAAAAAACATTACAAGATATCGTCATCGATTTACATGAGGAACTACACAATACCATTATTTTCATTACGCATGATATGTCTGAAGCTCTTCGCCTCGGAACTCGTGTTGGTGTTATGCATGATGGCAATCTCATTCAAGTTGGTACCCCTGACGAAATTAGAAATGCACCAAAAAATGATTTTATTTCAGAGTTTTTTGGGTTAGACGTATCCAACACGCAATTTAATTTAGCTGAAATGATTCAAAAATCATTTAGTCTTCCAATTGATGAACTCGCTAATAATCACGTCACCTCAACTCAAACAACATTTAAAGAACTCATATCTCTACTTTCTAAATATACAATTATAAATGTTAAAGATAACGACCAGAATCTCATTGGTGCAGTTGATGCCCAATGCTTAATTCGTTATGGTGCAAGCATGTCTGATAGCGAGGTGGATGACCAATGGCAAATTTAATAACAACTTTTAAAATGCACCGTGCTGATTTATGGACCGCTATTCTTCAACATCTACAGATATCATTAATTTCATTGCTGATTGCAACCATCATTGCCGTCTTTTTAGCAATTTGGTTAGCACAGCATAAAAGAGCAGCAGAAATTATGTTGCAAATTACCAGTGTTTTACAGACAATTCCTTCACTCGCGCTGCTAGGGCTATTAATTCCACTAGTCGGAATTGGAACACTACCTTCAATTATCGCATTAGTTGTTTATGCTTTACTGCCCATTTTTCAGAACACATATGCAGGTTTAACTGGTATTGATCCATCATTAGAAGAAGCCGCAACTGCATTTGGTATGACACGTGCGCAAAAACTTATTCGATTTGAATTACCCTTAGCTATGCCACTAATTATTTCAGGCATTCGTATTGCGCTTGTTCTAATTATTGGAACCGCAACACTAGCTGCTTTAATTGGTGCTGGCGGGTTAGGAACATTTATTTTGCTGGGAATTGATAGAAATGATATGAGCTTGATTATTATTGGCGCGTTGAGTTCTATTATTCTAGCTATTGTTTTCAGTGTTTTAATCCGGCAATTGCAGAATTTAAAGATAAAAACAATTACCATTATATTAATTACTTTAGGATTCCTATTTGCTGTTGGTGCCACAATCAATACTTTCACACATCAGAAAAAAGAATTAGTCATTGCTGGTAAAATGGGGGCAGAACCTGAAATTCTAATTAATATGTATAAAGATTTAATTCAAGAAGACGACGCCAATATCAAGGTTACTTTAAAACCAAATTTTGGTAAAACGAGTTTTCTATACTCTGCATTAAAATCTAATTCAATCGATATTTACCCAGAATTTTCAGGTACGGTACTTGAAGAGTTAGTAAAATCACCACTCAAAAGTACAAATGAAAATAAAGCCTACCAGCAAGCAAAAACCGAAATTAAAGTTAAATCAGATTTAGATTATTTAAATCCGATGGCTTATCAAAACACCTATGCTGTCGCTGTCACTAAAGACTTTGCAACTAAATACCATCTATCAAAAATTTCTGATTTATCACGAGTATCTTCAAAAATAAAGGCAGGCTTTACGCTTGAGTTTCTAAACCGTGATGATGGTTACAAAGGGTTACAAAGCAAGTATCATTTGTCATTTAACACTAAATCTTTTGAACCAGCACTTCGCTATCAAGCCATTGTGAATGGTAATGTAAATTTAGTTGATGCCTATTCAACTGATAGTCAGCTCGTCAAATATAATTTGGTCACATTAAAAGATGACAAGTCTTTATTCCCACCTTATCAAGGCGCCCCACTTGTTGCAAAGGGCATCTCACAAAAATATCCATCCATCAAAAAAAGTTTAAATAAATTAACCGGAAAAATTTCTGATACAGATATGCAAAAAATGAATTATCTAGTTGATGTTAAAAATGTCCCAGCAAGTACCGTCGCACACGACTACTTAACAAAGCAACATCTTTTAGACTAAATAAAAAGTTTGGAATCTCGCTAACCTCATGCGGACTCCAAACTTTTTTATATTTTATCGTTATTTAACCTACATAACGTTCTAATGCAACCGCAACACCATGATTAACGTTCGATTCTGTTACATAAGTTGCTGCTTCTTTTAATTCAGGAATGGCATTTCCCATCGCAACAGTCGTTCCGGCTACGGCAAACATCGTTAAATCATTATGTTGATCTCCCATTGCCATAACTTCTTCTTCTTTTAATCCCAGTTCTGCAATTAAATCTGTTAATGCATTTCCTTTATTAGCTTTTTTATTCAAAACTTCTAAAAATTCTGGCAAACTACGTACAACATAATAACTATCATCAAATATTTTTTGAATATTAATCATCTGTGCGTCTAAAACTTCAGGTTCATCCACAAACATAATTTTAGAAACGGTTAAGTCCCGTGACATTTCCTCTGGATTTCGTACAAATAATCCTTCATTATTTTCAGCTGCTTGAATAACGGTCACACGACCAACATCTTTATTAGATGTATAAATTCGGCTCTCATCATCTAAAATATTATAATGAACATTTAATTCATAACTTAATTTATCTGCAGCTATATACTCATCAAAGGTTAACGTATGTTGCGCTAGACGTTTTCCACTTACTGTTTCAATAATTGCACCGTTGTAGGTAATGACATATTGGTCATCCCCACTAATCCCTAATTGTTCAAGAAATCCAACCACACCAGCTAAAGGTCGTCCCGTACAAAGGACAACCTTAATTCCCTTTTGTGTCACTTTTTTGACGGCATCAATTGTTTCTTTTGCTAATCTACCCTCTGGATTTAGTAACGTATCATCAATATCTATTGCAACTAGTTTAATTCCCATAGTAATCTCCTCATTTTAAATGATTAAAAAAAGGCAGTCTCAAGAGACTACCTTTTCAATCTTATTTAGGTGCACGTTTAAGGTATGTACCTTCTTGTGTATTAATTTCAAGAACATCATCTGCTGCGATGAAATCAGGAACATTAACAACAAGTCCTGTTTCCATTGTTGCTGGTTTACCTGAACCAGTTGCTGTAGCGCCTTTGATTGAAGGCTGTGTTTCAGTAACACGTAATGTTACAACAGTTGGTAATGTTAAGCCAATAACTTCTGTACCGTAAAATTGGATTTTAACTTCCATATTTTCCAATAAGAATTTTGCTTCATGTTCGATAATTTCTCTTGGAATTTCATATTGTTCATATGTTTCCAAATCCATAAAAATAGCCATTGTATCCTGGTTGTACAAGAATTGAACTGGTTTTGTTTCAATATTAGCTTGTTCAACCTTAACTTCTGGACGCATTGTTGTTTCAACAGTTGATCCAGTACGAACGTCACGTAATTTCATACGCATAACTGTGTTACCTTTACCCGGTTTATGATGACTTGCTTCTAAAACTTTAATTAATTTACCGCCTTGTTCAAAAGTCATTCCGGCTTTTAAGTTAATTGCTTCAATCATAATTTATTATCTCCCTTTTTATAAAACGTTTCTCATTGAGTATACCAAATTGAAAAGGCTTAATCTATAGTGACACTTACAAACATCACTGGATTTTATTAAATAAAAAGTCAAAAATAGCGCATTTTCTTTATTATTAATCGTATATCCAAATTATAAGCTATATTTGTCCAAATACTTCGACAATATCTCTACACATCCTATACTAGCAAGGCTATAATATATATATAATCAAATAGTTAATTTTTTAATTATTTTGAAAGGAAGTCTTATTTTGCTAAAAAACAAATATATTAACTCATCTACTACCTATCAATCGATTATCATCCTTTGTTTCAGCTTGTTCTTTTTAACGTTACCAATTTATACTACACAAGCTGCTACATCATACACGCCTCCTGTAGGTTATCCAATGGGGGCTGCCACGAATGTCACTGGTTTCGCTGGTGGTACAATCACGTTTAATTCTAATGATATTGACTCCCTACAAGGTTAATTTTTTGCCAAAACATTTACTTCCTCAGGTACCGCCGGAGGTTCTTCTATAAAATACTTACAAAATTATGCTCATGATTCAACTGCTAATTTAACTGATGCTGATTATGCAAAGGTTAATCCTACAATGATTTCAGAAAATATTACCGGGGCTGATATGATTCAGTGGTATGGTAATAAAAATAGCTTTGTTTTTTCAAAATCTAATGATAAAGTCAAAGATTTATCATACTATCTACAGAATTCTCCCCCTGATGATGAAATCGCAAAAGCCATTGCTGGTTGGTCCATACCTTCAAGTAATGCCGGTTACGCTGATGCTATCAAGCAATTTAATGCAAAAAAAGATACTATTGATAAACTTTCTGATTTTCCTGTTATGTCAAGCAATGATATTTCATCATTTGCTGATGCTACTCAAAATATTACTGATGTCAGTGATTATTACGCTAGTTTCACTTCAACAAATTTCTCAAACTCTAAAGCAACAGGTTCTACTACTAAATCTAATAATGCTATCAAACGTGTTGATTTAAATACAGATAAATCAATTGATGCTGAAAAATATGCACCTGGTAAAACGGTTATTCAATTAACCGTTGATATGAATACTGCTTCAACAGATCAAGGCGTTGTCTTTGCAGATATTGATGGCTCTATTCCTTCATTTGAAGATGCTATTGGTATCAAAATTAATTTAGTCAATTTTGATATTAACACAATGAAAATGCCATTTTTCATGTTAAATTATAAGCATTTTTCTAATAATGATGCTGGTATCAGTTTTAATTTCAATCAAGGTAGCTGGATGACTTTCAATGCGTATCCACCTAAATCTGACGGATCTTCGATAGATTACAAGTTAGCTGGTAATAGTGATGGAACGCTATTTTCCGGACAAAATAGTAATGGTTCAGATACCACCGCTAAAAATCTTCTATCCGATGAACCCGTTGCAATCGATACAACTGATAAAAACTCTAAAAAAGTGAAATCTGTCTACAATACGTCTTCACATATTAGTAATAATTTTAATACTGAAAATGGTAAGATTTTTGTCGGAAGTTGGAAGAGTCCTTTATATGGTTCAGTATTAGCACCTAGTGCTGATGTCGACGTTGATTCAAGTAGCGATGGTCTCTTATATGGGAGTATTGTTACTGGACAAAATATTATTGGTAATTTAAACGTTCCTAGTGACCTTGCCTATCAAAGTATTTTTGATGCGTCTGATGATTTTGGAGATGACGCTATACAAGAATTTTTAAAAGATCCTGATTCAAGTAACTCATCTCATCCTACTATTAAGTCTATTTCGTTACCGGGTTATACTTCTACAGATACTGGATCTGGTACGACTCATTATATTCCACAAATAGACCCTTACGATTTTCACTATTCATTAAACAATATCACTGATGAATTACCTGAAAATACCGTTCAAACAACTAAAAAATCACTTGATACTACAGTCAATATAGATACGAAATCAACAACCGATAAAACTGAAAAATATTACTTATGGTACAGTTTCAATAATGGTCCTTGGGAAAAATATTCAGAAAATGGAACAACTGAACTTACAAATTCTAAACTAGAAATCACTGCAAAAGATGCGGACGATCTTGCAAAACAATACAGTACGGACCATAGTAAATATAAATATGACGAATCTGCTTATACTGATGGGACTACATATTCTAAATTAATTGATGACAATGAATTGATTGGTTATCATCTTTTCCATAAGAATAGAATTTCATATTTAGTCACATCAACTCACGATTCGGGTACCTATTCCAGTTATAGTAATCACACAATTAATGATATCTTAAGCGGTAAAACGAATGATACAATTTCTGCTGCAAATCTCGCAAAATTAAATCCGGATTACACGCCTATTTCATATAATTTACACGTTGCAGGAGATCTTTTAGTATCCTATCCAAAAGTATTTGATTTTGGTAATTTTACAGCAGGAACTTCTGAAAAAACACCTACAGTAACTGCAACTGGTTTGTTAACTGTCGATAATCCTTTTGGACTTAACTGGAATTTAGTTGTTAGCACAAGTGATAAAGATAATCTAAGTGATCCTTTCTTTATTCCCGATCAACTTGGTTGGTTTGAAAAATTGCAAACGAGTATGCTTGGTAATTCCACAATCACTTATGGGAATGCCTCAGATATTAAAACAATTACATCTAAAGATACTCTTTTAAGTTTAAACTCAACTATTTTTGATTCTGATACAACATCAGTTATTAGTAAAAACTACTATTCTGCACAATTATCATTAAGTCTAAAAACTAAAAAAATTACTCATCCTGGTAAATTTCAAGATAACGCAACTTGGTCATTATCATCACCAAGTATCGTTGTAGATTCATCAAAAGAATAAGAAATCTAATCGACAAAAAGACGCCTAATAAAAATTAGACGTCTTTTTGATTACCATTCATTTTGATTACTTATTTTCTAGTGATTCTTCCTTATCTTTTTTTCTTCTTTTTAAAATAATAAAAAGTAAGAATAAAACTAATAAAATTAATAAAGCAATAATACCAATAATTAACCACAATAACCAAGATATATGAGGCTCTGCTGCCTTATTATCTGATTTAATCTGTTTAATATTGGCTTTAGTAATTGTAAATGAATTCGTTGCTTTCCAAGATTTATTATTTCCGGTAACGGTATAATGGACATCATATTTACCAGCGATTAACTTGGCTTTAGTTAAGTCTAATGCATAGCTAAATTTAGCGTTGGGTGCAAAATCAACGTCCTTAATTGTTTTGTCATATAAAACAGTACTACTACTATCTTCTGTAATAGTTGCTTTAATTGTTGTTGGTCCAATCACAATGGGTACATCATTTTGCATATTTGTTTGTAGTGAAACTTTATTAAATGCGTTCAATACCACTTTAGAATCGCCAATTGTCATTTTGGGATTAGGATTATCGACCGTTTCAGATTCTCTAATGACTGCTTGAACAACGTACGCAAATCGATTAGTAATTGAAATACCTTTTCCTTTATTCTTTTCCTTAATAACTTTTTCTTGTACGTTAAAGCCACCTAAAATAATACCGGAAAATGACGTAGCGGGTGTTTTCACTGTAAACGTAACTGTTGCTGTTTTTTTAGGTCCAACCACAACATCTTGTTTTTTTGAGACAAGTTCTGAAAATTGATACTTAGCAGTCGCTGGCTTTTTTACATTTGTCTTATCATAGACAATTAGTCCATTCGTATTTGTATATGAACTATTAGGGCTCACAACAATCGTTTTAGTATCGTTTTCTAAGTTCTTAATTTTCAATGCCAATGTCTGTGTTGAGTTAGGGTTCATTTTAATATCAAATTGTGCTGCCTCTCGATATTGATTAGCAGGCGTTACTTTGGCTACCGTAAACCCGGCACTATTAGACTTTGCATAGACATTGGTCGATACAGTAATAAGTGTGACTATCGCGATAGCTAAAAAGCTTAAAACTATTTTTCTTAATTTCATTATTTCGATTCTCCTTAAAAAAAAAGACTGCCTTAGGCGGTCTTTTTTCTGTTACGTTTTAATTAGCTTAGTTAAAAGCTGCTGCACTAGCATTTCCTTGAGTTGCAGTCCATGTTAAATCAGCTGAAGTTGTTGCAATTTTAGTATTTTTACCAAGTTTTAATGTTGCACTATTGTCAGCATATGACAATGTTGTAGCACCAGCGCCTGTTGTAGCTGTCGCGACAGGAGCTGCAGCACCAGCTGGTGTTAAAGTAGCAGCAGATGCTGTAGCATCTGAGTCTGTTTTAACTGTAGCAGATGCAAGATCTAATGAGCTAACCTTAACTTCAGCATCAGCCATCACACCTAATTGTGCAGTAACATTCCAACCACTATCTGTACCTACGTAATCGGCTACATCTAAAGCTTGAGAAGCATCTTTTGCGCCAGTTGATGTAATATCTGTACCAGTCGTAACTAATGCTTCATTTAGTTTTGTTGTGAAACTGAACGATGGTGCACCCGTTTGAGTAAAAGTACCTGCTTCAATGTTTAAACTAGCTGTACCTTTACCATCTGTTGAATCCGCTGAAACACTTGAGCCAACAACTGCTGTTGAACCAAGTACTAATGCTGCAATTAAAAATAAATTCTTTTTCATAATATAAATTCCTCCCATTTATTGATTAAGCCAATGCTTGAAAAGGGGACGTTGACCTTTACCTAATAGTACCATATAATTTACATAAGATTCAACTGTAATATTATCAGAAGAAACTCTATGATTAAGTCCATATACGCCAATTAATATAGCGTTTACATGTTATTTACAAGTATTTTTTTAGGTTTAATTTTTTCAAACCATTTACTGAAAGTGTACAATCAATTTTTAAATAGAATGATTCCTACCTACCCCCACTTTATAACCATTAAAGGTAGAGCCTTTAGTCATTAATAACCTTTTTTTAAGTTAACTAGAATTTAAGTGTTACTATCAATTATACTTTAAGTCCGCTTATTAAAAAGATTCGATTATCCTAGTTCAAACAAGCTCAAATGGCGGTACGCTTACTTTTTAAGAAAAGCCAACAACTTCTAATGAAATTGATTTCAGCTCTTCTAATAAGACGATTTTCGATTTACCCTCATCAAGTCTTAGTGATGGTACAACAAGTTCTGTAATTAACAAATCTTATTATTATGCAAAACTAACTTTAGATTTTACAACTTCAATTTTTGATACGACAGGGAAATATAATTACGATTCACTCTGGGCTATTTCACCAACTAAAGATAGCGGTATCGTAAATGAGTCAACTAAATAATTCTAAATAAAAAAGGTTTACTCCGTTAAGTAACTAACTGAGTAAACCTCTTTTTTTGTGTCGAAATTTCTAATTATTTACAGGACATCTTTGATATCTGTATCCCCATCATGCATCGTAATTACTTTTCCGATTGTATTATCATGTGCGATAACTGAAACTAAGACGTCTGCCACGTTTTCAAGTGAGTTAGAGCCCGCTTGACCATCATTTAATGTTACTTTACCAGTACCTGGCTCATCTACTAAGGTGCCTGGCTGAAGAATTGTATATTCTAATTGCGTATTCTTCATTAGCCAATTATCAGCATAAAACTTAGCAGTCATATAATCTCTTAATGATGAAACTTCAATTTTTTCTCTATCCAAAGAGTAAACGGAACTCAACATTACAAAACGCTTAACATGAGCTATTTCAGCTGCTTCCATCGTTTTAACTGCCCCATCTAGATCAATCTTCATTAAGTCTTTGCCGCCAGAACCAGCAACAAATAATATGGCATCAACAGCCTGCATATTCTTGACTAATTTATCTATACCTTCTAACAAATCAACATAGACATAAGTAATATTACCTTTATCTAAATTATCTGTATGTCTTGAACCCGCCAAGACTTGGTAACCTTTATCAGCTAATTTACTTGTTACTTTTTGGCCAATTCGACCATTCGATCCAACAACTAATACTCTTTTTATTTCTGTCATCATTTATACACTCCTTCGTTTTATCCTGACTAAAGTCTACATCTTTCTCGACTAAAATGGTATGACTTACACTCGTAAGTTAACGACAAAAAGACAGTCACTATTTTTACCATGACTGTCTCAGTTGATTACTAATTAATTTAATTTAAATTCTGTAACTGTTTTGTACGTATCGCCTACACGTAAAACAATATCACCAAATTCAGGGAATTGTTCAGATCCAGGTGCTGATTGTGTTTCAAATGTAATTGCTGCATGATTAGCTAATTTTTTACCATGCATAATTGGCGTTACTTCACCAAAGTTAGCCGTGAAGATAACTAAACTTGTTGCATCAGTTGAAACTGAGACAGAAACTTCTTTATCTGGACTAACTAATTTTGCTGATTCTTTACCAACTGCAGGATTATTCAAGAAAAAGGGATGATCGATACCATTAACTTGATTTTTTTGAGCAAAATCACTTGTGAAAACGTCATGTAATGTCTTAGCTTGACGGAAATCGTAAGGCGTTCCATCAACAGACATCTTTTTACCTGTTGGAATTGAATCGGGTTCTAATGGTGCAAACTTATCGCTATCTACTTGTAATAAATTGTCATCTATTGTTTCTGTGACGTCACCCATAACATTAAAGTAAACATGATTTGTTGGATTATATAGTGTATCTTTATCCGTTTTAGCAGTCGTTTCAAGATGCCAAATGTTATCATTATTTAATAGATATTTTACATCAATTGCCATGTTTCCAGGGAAACCATGTTCGCCTTCTGGGCTATCTAAATGAAAAATAACAGCTATTTCATTTTCGTTTTCACTTATTTTATACGTCCACTTTTTAGTATCAAATCCTGGCGTACCACCATGCAATGTATTTGTACCTTCGTTAATTTGCACTTGGTAGCTTTGATCATTAATGTTGAATTTACCATCTTTAATACGTCCAGCAACACGACCAATTGAAGCGCCAATAAAACTATCTTTTTCTAAGTATTCATTTGCTGAATCAAATCCAAGAACAATTTCTCGTTTTCCAGTACTTGTGGGTACCTTGAGGCTAACAATTCTAGCCCCTAAATCTGTGAGTGATAATTCAAACCCATTATCATTTATAATCGTTATTAAATCATAGTCATTTCCAAAATCCTTTGTTTTAACTTGCATATTTATCTCCTCCGCTTACTGTATTTGTCCATTCTTATTAATACTAGTCCATTTTAATTAGATATTCAAGAAAGCGTTTACTTTTTTATTGAATAATTACCTTTATTTTACTGAAAATGACATAACCAACCTTTATTTCTGTTATTTCTCTAAAATGTAACGTCATTATAAGCGAATAACTATAATAAATACAAATGTATAGTTCGTTTTTTGTTATCATGTTTATGGAATATTATGTTTATTTATCATTAAAAGATTAATAGCCGAATTATTAATTGATTTATTTTTTAATTATTAGTATACTTACATTATTAATATAAAAGGAGTTTACAATGACAAAAAAACGCGTTTATCTTGCAGGACCCTTTTTCACTCCAGAACAAAAAGAACGATTAGATTTGGTAGCCGATCTCCTAAGTAAAAATCCAACAATTAACGCAGATGCAATT
Source organism: Dellaglioa sp. CoH-56-MRSF-11 (assembly GCF_056782135.1). The sequence goes on from NZ_JBXAYE010000001.1 coordinate 21,479, forward strand.
CATCTTCCAGGAAACGTTCAATATCCAGATGCGGACTTCGGCACATTTGAATGGCAAACAGCTACCTTCCAAAATGATATTCGCCAAATTGATCAAGCAGATATCGTTGTTGCAGTTCTTGATTATCAATTGGAAGAAAACAATGATGAAGCTGACTCAGGTACTGTTTGGGAATGTGGTTATGCTCATGCCAATCGCAAACCTGTTATTTTAGTTCGCCAAAATAAAGGTATTCCCTTAAATCTAATGCTTGCTGGAAGTTATACAGCAATGTTTGATGGTTTAGAAGATATCCAAAATTTAGCAACCTACGATTTTAAGGTTTTACAAAATAAGTATGTTGATTTATCAATTTTTTAATTGATCCAATGTTTCACGTGAAACAAAAATACTCTATGCTATAAATCTTTTAAATCGGATTTAAATACAGTAACAGATATTATTTTTATATTTCTAGTACTGTATTTTTTTCTCTCACAAATTGAAGCACCAAACAGTTAATAATATGAAAGAACTTATTAACTAACGACTTATTATGTTTGCTAGTTCAATAACAAACGTATTTCTTATAAATTAAAAAGTATGACCCAATAGAAATATAATTGGGTCATACTTTAGTATCTTAAATACTATTTAAATGCCTAACATCATTGTTACTATTTAACAATAGTTAACAATGAACCGTTTTCATCAATAAAAATTATCCTCGTGCTAATAATAAGTTAAATAAACCGCCCATTGTTTTATCCGATAATTCGATTTCTTTACCAGCTTCTGTCACTTTAGTAATTTCATAATAATCTTCAAATTCGGGTACTTCTAATTCCATCATCGCAACAAAAGCAGCAGCTGTTTTGTAAGTTGCTTGTAATTCTTCTCCATGAATGTAATTAATAACTAGCATAATTGTATCCCCTTATTGTTTTCTTTAAATAAGTTCCGTTTTTTTTATATCATCAACCGTTTTTGTTCCAGCTAATTGCATATCAATTGTTAATTCCTTAGCTAAATGTTCAAAGACTGATTGAACGCCTTTCGCACCACCCAAATGAAGCCCATAAACCATTGGACGGCCAATGGCAACGACATCCGCCCCACTAGCAAGCGCTTTAAATATATGTGAACCACGACGAACGCCACTATCAAAGACAATTGGCACTCGTTTATTGACCTTCTTAGCAATTAACTCAAGAACATCAAACGATGCAGGTCCGCCATCTAGTTGCCGACCGCCATGATTTGAAACCCAAATACCTTTAGCTCCAGCTTCAATAATAGCATCAACATCCAATGGTGATTGAATACCTTTAACGAAAACGGGTAAGTCAGTATAATCAGAAATACTCTTAATATCTGCTAAACTCAATGTTTGTTTAGCATTAGCATAAATAGCTGCGATTCCTTGTCCTTCACCTTCACCATATTCAGCTAAATTAGCCATTGGTTGAGGGAAGATAAATTTATTAATACTATCAGCTTCACGATTACCACCTAGTGTTGAATCAGCTGTTAATATGATAGCCTTCATCCCCACTTCTTTGGCTTGATCTAATAAAAAATGATTAAATTTATCATCTTTACTCATATACAATTGGAAAAATTGAGGTCCACCAGTTCCTCCATTATATGTTTCTGAAATCGTTTTATTTGAATACGTACTAAGCGACATAATTGAACCAACTGCGGCCATCCCCTTAGCAGTATCAATTTCACCTTGTTCATGGGCTAGCCCCTGTGCCGCAACTGGAGCTGCTATCATTGGCATTTGTAAATCAATACCCATAAATGTTGTTGATAAATCCGGATTTTCGATATTTTGTAAAACTCGAGGTGAAATTTGCTTATGATTAAATGCACTTGTATTTTCGCGTAACGTCCATTCATCCTCAGCTCCACCAGCAATATACCCAAATGCACCCTTTTCCATACGTGCTTCCACTAATTTTTCTAATGATTGAACATTGGTGATTTCAATCGAATGTTCTTCTTGACTTGCTTGATATCCCATAATTGTATCCCCCTATACTATTTATACTTGTAGTGTAGCCCTTAATAATAAATACTGTCATCAATAACACTTACTATATGTCAATAACGGCTATATAATTATTCAATCCATACAACAATGGCTAATCAAAGAATTACTAATTTGATATTAACTATTTTGGTCGAATTAATTTATATTGCTCTCCTAAGTTAGCGTATTCTGGTCCAGCCAGCCTCGCCACTGGATCTAATTTTTTAGCATTAATATACATTTTTTCTTTATCCAAAACATCATCTTCTATGTGAAAACAAACCACTTCAAGAATAAATAAATCCGTAATAATCTTACCATCATCCATAATAGGAACATACTGGTTCAATATAACTTCAAACCTCGCTTTAACACCATCAATCCCTGGCACCAATACCTTATTACTAGGAACCGTTGTTAATTTCAATTCGGAAACTTCACTCTCGTCTAGTCCAAAACTAGCAGCGCTCTGATTAACAAATTCCATTAATTCACGTGTTGGTAATTGGACCACAGCCTGTTTCGAACTAACTAAATTAGCCGCGGTGTGTTTCATTTCACCATTTCTACGTCGATTAATTGATATCGACATTAATGGCAACGTATCCGATACAACACTAAAAAAACTAAACGGAGCTAAATTAATTAGTCCCGTCTCATTTACAGTAGTAACCCATGCTATGGGTCTCGGAATTAATGTACCAGACATTAATTTGTACTGATTTTTAGCCGATAATTCGTTACTATTAAATGAAATCATCTTATATTATTCCTCAATTTTTAATCTATTGGTCTTATCTAACCATTGTTTAGCATTCCGTAATTCTAATTCTGAAATTTGATGTGATTGTTCAGCCTCAAAACTGGTAAATTCAATATTAAATTCTCGACAAAACTTCTTTAGTTCATCAAAATTTGATTTTGAAACAATTGGATCTAAAAATCCATATGAACCCCAAATTTTAATATCACTTAAGTCGACAGTCGCTTTAATATTTTCCGATAACACCATAGGATGTAGTAAAACAGCTGTTTTAAATAGTGCCTGTTCCGTTAATAATGAATGGAAGGCAACGTTAGCCCCATTAGAATAACCTAGGACAATTAATTTTTCTGGATCAAAAGCGTACTTCACAGCTAACTCATTAATTACAGTCATTAACCAATTTGTCTCTACAGATAAACTATTTAAATCGAAATCACCATCCGGTAAATGTGCAAAATAGCGTGTTAAACCATTCTCTATTAACCGTCCACGAATGCCAATTTTAGGACTATCTGGAGCCAAAAAATCTGCAATTGATAGTAAATCTGATTCCGTTCCACCAGTTCCATGCAACATTAAGATTGTCGCATTGCCAACCCTACCAGCTTTATAAGATGTAATTGCTTCTGCCATATCTATAACTTCTTGTCTGAATTGAAATTAACTAAGTGAGCTTCAATATCTGCACGTTGGTCTTCTAAAAATGGTGGTAACTCTAGGTGAATACCAGCTTCTTCATATGTTTCATCTTGCAAGAATCCAGGACCATCCGTTGCAATTTCAAATAATACACCTTCACCAGGACGGAAATACTCTGATTTAAAATAGAATCGGTCAACAAAACCTGAATCACGAATACCAACTCTTTGTATTTGTTCAATCCAATAGTTTAATGACTCTTCATCTTCTGTCCTGAAAGCAATATGATGAACTGTTCCATATGCTTGAATCTCATTCGGTAAATCTTGGTCTTCTTCGATAATAATTTGTGCGCCATGTCCACCATCGTTCAATTCATATAATGTACGTTGATTTTCTGTGGCAATTTTATCAAATCCCAATAATTGTCTTAACACAATATCCATACGTTCTGGATAATCCACTGTAATAATTGTTGTTCCTAACCCATTAATTGCGAACATCTTGGGAACCGGACTATATAATTAAGGTGTCCCAGCTTCCACACCATGATTACGTTCGTCAGAAATTAATTGATATTGCTCATGATCAAAATCATAAAAATTCATTGTTTTACTGCCAAAATTCATTTCAATTTCATCATGTTTAATATCATAATCGTCAAATCGTTCTGCCCAAAAATCTAGGGCATCATCGCTAGGAACTCTAAATCCAATTCTCGAAATACCATTTTTTCCTTTTGTGCCTTGAAATAAACCCGGAAAATCAAAAAAGGTAATATCGGTTCCTGCCGATCCCATATCATCCGTAAAGTATAGATGATAGGTTCTAACATCATCTTGATTTACTGTTTTTTTAATTAAATGTAATCCTAATATTTCTGTCATAAAATGAAACATTTTTGGTGAACTTGAAGTAATAGCTGTAATATGATGTAATCCTAATAATTTAGTGTTCATGATTGATACCCCCAATTTATTTAATAAACTTAAATTATCACACTTACTAAAAGTAAGCAATTTATTTAACCTAATTATTTTATACTTAAGTCTGATAACCTTAATCTATACTTTAGAAGATTCATTTATTAAACAAGTTACAAATTCTTGAATTGGCTTTGGTAGTTCGTTTCTTCCAACAAGGTAGAATTCACGCTGATACTGTTTTGATAGTACTTTGACTGGTATCTCTGGGTAATCAGTCAGTGCAGTCTGTGAAACAATTGATTGCCCTATACCTTGTCTGAGCAATTGAATAATTAATGAATTACTTTTAATCGTCATGAAGTGCTCTAACGTTAAATTATTTGCTTTTAAGTAGTTAATTGAATAATGATAAACACCTGATCCATGTTCTCTAAGTAACCACGGCTCATCCTCATTACCAGCCCAAACTAATTGATCAGTCGTCAACGAGTAACGTTTAATATTCTTCTCAGTCAACGGTTTTTCAATAAATCCAAAATCTAACTTATGTTGCTTTAATTGTTCCATAATTTGTGATGAATTAAGAACGCTAACTTCTAATTCTAATCGTTTTAGAGATTCCTTATTTTTGCGTAACAGGTCAGGTAGTAAGTATGCTGCAGTGGTGTGTGAGGCAGCTATTTTACAGGCAATTTTCTGATCAGTTTTTTGATGTTTTAAGGCAAATAAATCTTGCTGCCATAAATCTAGTAATTGCTGTGTTTGCTGGTAAAGTAGCGTTCCACTCTCGGTAGGTACAATTTGTTGTCGGCCATTTCTTTCAAATAACATAACACCTAATGTTTCTTCCAATTGCTTAATTTGAACTGAAATCGTTGGTTGTGATAAAAATAGTAGTTGCGCACTAGTAGTAAAGTTCCTTGTTTCATAAACTGATTTAAAAATTTCTAAATTTTTAAAAATATTAACCACTTCCATTCGTTTTATTAATAGTACTTATTATAAAGATTTATTTTATTAATTAAAAGAAATCAGCTATAGTTAAAGTATTGTTTAGAGAGGATGATCATATTGAAAAAAATAACTAACTTACTACCAGGATTTATCGTTGCCTTACTAATTGGGCTTGCCAGCTATTTTATTGCTAAACTTTGGTTGCCCATGTTAGGTGGTGCAACTATTGCTTTATTCATTGGAATCATTTTAGGTAATACTGTTCTACATCAACCCACACTAACGGCCGGAACTAAATTTTCTGAGAAACGTTTATTAGAATACTCAGTTCTTTTGTTAGGTGCGACTATCACATTTCAAAGTATTAAAGAAATTGGTTTAAATGGCTTACTTTTTACTTTTCTTCAAATGAGTATCACAATTATTTTTGCAATTTGGCTAGGTAAAAAATTAGCCTTTGGTGAAGGTACTTACTTATTAATGGCCGGTGGAAATGCTGTCTGTGGTTCATCAGCCATTGGTGCAATTGCCCCAGTTATTGATGCTGATAATGAAGAAACTGGAATTTCAATTACGTTAGTTAATCTAATGGGAACCATTTTAATGTTAACATTACCTATTATTGGAACCCTCCTCTGGGGTGGTAACAATGTTTTCAGAGGTGTCTTAATTGGTGGAACTGTGCAATCTGTTGGGCAAGTAGTTGCAAGTGCAACTATGCTAAATCAGGATGTCATCGTAACTGCTACATTGTTCAAAATATTAAGAATTATTTGTTTAGTATTTGTTATTACTATTTTTAGCTATTTACACAGCAAGAATCAACCTACCCAAAAAGCGTCACAAGTAACAACAAAAAAATCAACTTTAGTTCCTTGGTATGTTATTGGATTTTTAACACTTTGTGTCCTTAATAGTTTACATTTTTTACCTTCACGAATTGGTGAAACTGCACATTTTCTAAGTACATGGTGTGAAATAATCGCCTTAGCTGCTATTGGCCTTCGGTTAAATTTAAAATCACTATTTAGTCAAGGCAAGCGTTTATTACTTTATGCTGGTGGTATTATGCTTGTTCAAGTAGTATTAGCAATCGGTTTAATTACAATTTTATTTTAAAAAAATAATCATATGACCTGGCCATAATATGCCAAAGTCATATGATCATTTTTTTATTCAGATTATAATTTAAAGATGCGTTCTTGCCGGTCAAAACTCTGATCAGCAAACCAACCTTCCAACAATGTTAATTGCTGCCGTTCAAAAATGATTTCCTTATTTTTAGCCAAGCACTTAATCACATGTCCGGCTGTTTCACGAGTAGTCCCGCTAACTAACGCTAGCTCTTTAATCGTGACACGATAAGGAATAACGACATGCTTTTCTGTGAAATCAGCACCTAATTGTTCTGCTAAAATATTGATAGCTTGTACAATTCGATCATGAGCACTAGACGTTACCATTCTTTGCACTTGATTCTCTGTAGCGCTTAGAATTGTTGACATCTCCCTTATTGATCGAGTAGCCATCAGAATATTTTGCTTCAATATCCGTTCAACTAAGGCCATTGGGAAATAGACGATTTGTATATCCGTCATGGCTCTCGCTAAATAAGGGTAATTTTTATCACTTAGTAAGCCTCGATACGGAAATCCTAAGTCATTTTTGATATATGAATAAAATCCAAAGTCGCCATCAATATCAAATCGTTCAACCCGTATTACGCCTTCTATTAAAAAATAAAAACGTGTACGTTGATCATTTTCGTCAAAAAGAACCTGACCTTTTTGGAACGATTTGATACTCATGTTGTTCATTAGTAAATTGGCTTCTTCATCAGTAAGTGCTTCAAAATCTGATAATTTTCTTAAATACTGCATATATTGGGGTACTGCTTTAATTTTTTGCATTGTTTGATCCCCTCCACTAATTACTAACTCCCTAAACTCTCTCCTTTATCATTTTAACATGGATATTCCTTGGCCACAATTTACCTTACAACTTTGTTAGCTAGTTCAGCTTAACTATCGCTTTTTATTAACCTTTTACGATAACTGTCCCAGCATCATTATCTAATAATTGACTGATGTTTTCTAAAGATGTCACAATTGCGCGACCCTTTTTACTTGCTTCAACGAATTCAATCGCAGCTTCAATCTTAGGTAACATACTACCTTTAGCGAATTGATCTTCTTTGATATATTCTTTTAATTCAGAAACAGTTACCTGTTCTAATTTTTCTTGATTAGGTTTATTGAAGTTAACATAAACATTATCAACACTCGTCAAAATAATAAGTAAATCAGCATCTACCAATTCAGCTAATTTTTCTGAAGCGAAATCTTTATCAATAACAGCTTCTACGCCATGTAATTTACCGTTTTCTTCAACAACAGGAACACCACCGCCACCAACAGAAATTGAAATAACACCATTTTCTGTTAATTGATCGATTGTTTTGTATTCTTTAATCCCAGTTGGACGTGGTGAAGGAACAACACGACGCCATCCACGACCAGCATCTTCAACAAATGTCATCTCTTCATGTGCAGCCATTTCTGCTTTAGCAGCTGTTTCTGAATAGAATGGACCAACTGGTTTAGTTGGGTTACTAAATGCAGCATCATTTTGATCAACGATAACTTGTGTCACAATAGTTGCAACTTCTTTATTGATTCCTTTTTCAACCAATGCATTATCCAATGCATTTTGCATCCAATAACCAATACTTCCTTGTGTCATTGCAACACAAGTATCTAATGGTAAGGCTGGGTTCTTTTCAGAAACTGCAGCTGCTTGTTGAAGTAATAAGTTCCCAACTTGTGGACCATTACCATGAGAGATAATTAATTTATCCCCTTTTTCAACAAATTTAACAAGATATTCAGCTGTTTCTCGCAATGCTTTTTGTTGTGCCTCAGCACTAGCATCCTTTGATAAAATAGCATTTCCACCTAAAGCAATAACAATTTTTCTTGACATATTAATCGACTCCTCATTTTTTTATTTATTAAACAACCATTTTTCCTGAAGCAATTAACCAAATACCAATGCAAGCACCAATAATTATAACCAGGGTTATACCTATTTCGCCTTTTGATAAGAATTTTTCACCTTGTGCTACTCTTGCTTTCCCATAGAAGTAAATCCCTGGAATGTAAGCGATTAAACAGAGTAATAAATAACTGATACCGGCCATAATAATCCCGGCAACTTGGAATAATAGCGCAATTAAACCATATACTAATTGTGCTTTATTGCCTTTTTCATCAATATGTTGAATTGAGTATTTAACTTGATACATCGCAACTAAGATATAACAAACAATAATTGAAGCTGTACATAGTGAATAAGCAAAATTATAAGCCTTATCTGTGAATAAAAGCGTGAAAAGGAATAATTGTACTAATCCGCCTGTTACGATTAAAGCAAAAGTTGGTGCTTTTTTATCATTAACTTTACCAAAGTAACCGGGTAATAATTTACTTTTGGCCATTAATAACATTGTTTCTGCTGGAAGCATTGTCCATGATAACCATGCACCCAAAATTGAAACAATTAAGCCAATACCGATAACGTAACCACCAACTGGTCCAACCATTTCAACAGCAATATATAACATTGCTGGTTGATGAATTGAAGCTAATTGTGCTTGTGTCAAAATACCGTATGGTAACATTGAAGCTAAAACGTAAACGACTAATAAACTAATTAAGCCAATGATTGTAGCCTTACCTGCATCAGATTTCTTTTCTGCACGAGAAGACAACATTGATGCCCCTTCGATACCTACAAAGACCCACATCATAACCATCATACATTTTTTAATTTGTGAAGCGACATCGCCAACAACGAAGTTATGACTCATTGTGCCCCAGAAGTTAGCTGTAAAAATATCGATCTTGAATAAGAATATAGCAACAACAATAAATACAAAAATTGGAATTAATTTGCAGACCGTAACAATCGCATTGATTGCTGCTGCACCTTCAATACCGCGATTAACAAAGTATGTTAATCCCCAGCAAAGGATACTTGCAATTAAAATTGAAGGTAGATTTTGTCCTGATTTAAAGATAGGGAAAAAGTAACCAACCGCACTCATCAAGATTGTAGCGAATGCAACGTTTCCTAACCAAGCAGATAACCAGTAACCCCAACCACTGATGAATCCAGCGAATGGTCCAAATCCTTTTTCTGCATAAGTAAAAATACCTTCTAAATCTGGTTCTTTATTTAATAAGTTATTCAATGAAAGAGATAACATCAAAATACCAATTCCGACAATTACCCAACCAATTAGAGCAGGACCGGGTGAAGATGCATTGGCTAAATCAGAGGTTAGTCCGAAGACCCCACCACCAATAGAAGAACTAATAACTAACGCGACTAGCGCCATTAAACTAATTTTTTTAACTGTATGTTTTTCGTCCATAATTTAACTGCCTACTTTCTTTATTAAAAATAAAAAGGGACCTAATCTAAAGTCTTGCTCCAGATTAGTCCCCCTAATGACAGCCTATTTTTTTGCAGAGACACTTCCCTGTTAAGTTACTTTCACCGTTAAAAACAAACTATCATAATGTTATTAAACGCGTGGAATGAATAAGTTTCCTGCAGTTGCAGCCATAATTGCTTTGATTGAATGCATTCTGTTTTCTGCTTCTTCAAATTGACGCGCATATTTACTACGGAATGCTTCGTCAGTAATTTCCATTTCTTTAACACCATATTTTTCGAACATTTCTTTACCATATTCAGTTTCAATGCCATGGAATGCTGGTAAACAATGCATGATGATCATATTTTCATTACCAGTCTTTTTAACCATGTCCATGTTTAATTGGTATGGTTTCAATGTGTTAATACGTTCTTCGAATTTATCTTCTTCACCCATTGATACCCAAACATCTGTGTAAAGAATATCTGAACCTTTAACCCCTTTATCAACGTCTGAAGTAATCATGTTCTTGCTTCCTGATTTTTTAGCAAATTCAGCAGCAAATTTTTGAACTTCTTCAGTTGGTTGTAATGAGTCAGGTGCAACGATATGAATATTTACACCTAACATTGATCCAGTTACCAAAAGGCTGTTAGCCATATTGTTACGGCCATCCCCAACGTATGTTAATGTGATGCCTTTTAATTTGCCAAAGTTTTCTTTAACAGTCATAAAATCAGCAATCATTTGTGTTGGATGCCATTCATCAGTTAAACCATTCCATACAGGAACGCCTGAGAATTTAGCTAATCCTTCAACAACATCTTGGCTGAATCCACGGAATTCAATACCGTCGAACATACTACCTAATACTTTAGCTGTATCTTCAACTGATTCTTTTTTACCTAATTGAATATCATTTTTTCCAAGAAATTCAGGATGAGCACCTAAATCAACTGATGCTGTTGTGAAAGCAGCACGTGTTCTTGTTGAATTTTTTTCAAAAAGTAAGGCAATATTCTTACCTTGAAGATATTTATGAGGGATTCCACGTTTTTTCAAATCTTTTAAATGAATTGAGAAATCGATTAAATATTCTAATTCTTCTGGAGTAAAATCTTTTTCTGCTAAAAGACTGCGACCTTGAAAGACTGTGTTTGACATATTAATTTCCACCTTTTTTAAATTTTATTTTTTTAAGTCTTCACGAACGATAGGCATACTCATACAACGTGGACCACCACGACCTCGTGATAATTCGGCTGAAATAACTTCAATAACTTTAATTCCATAACTTCTTAGGACTTCATTTGAAACGTAGTTACGATTATAAGTTACAACTGTATTAGGAGCGATTGCCAATGTATTTGAACCATCATTCCATTGTTCACGAGGTGCAACTACTGCATCGCCGTTACCAACTGGAATTAAGATAAGTTCTGGTACTTTTAAGACTTCACGTAAGACATTTTGTAAGTCTGTACGATGTGAAATGTTAATGTGGTTATCTTTACCTGGTTCTAAGATAAATGTATCAACGTTTCCGCCATTATCTTGGATTCCTGGATGAATTGTAAATTTATCGTAATCAATCATTGTGAACACTGTATCCAAATGCATCATTGCACGGTTATTAGGGATTTTAATTGCTAGAATCTTATCAAAGCCACTGTGTTTTGCAAATAATACTTGTGCTAATTCTTCGATTGAACGAGCTGAAGTACGTTGCGAAATACCAATTGCAAGAACGTGGTCGTTTAAAATTAATTCGTCTCCACCTTCCATACGGTCGAGATGGTTACGACTACGCCATACGTTTACGCCTTTATTAGCAAAACGTGGATGGTATTCCATAATGTATTCCATAAATAATGATTCGCGACGACGTGCAGCGAATGTCATACGGTTAATTGTTAAACCATCACCCATTGATGCTGCTGGGTCACGTGTAAAGTAAAGGTTAGGCATTGGATCCATAAAGAATGGATAGTCTTCAGAAGAACTTAAATCAACTAAAGCATTTGACTTGTAATCGATTTCATTTGTTCTAACGCCAGCCATAATTTTATCAACCATATCTTGTGTTTCCATTGAAAGTAAATATTCTTTCAATGCAGCATGGAGTGTGCTAGAAACTAAACCTGATTCATCTAACATTTTTTCCAAGAATTCTTCTTTTACATTTCCTGCATCTAAAGCTTCTGCAGCCAATGTTTCAAGATAAATTGTTTCAACGCCATTGTCTTGCAATGTTTTTGCGAAAAAATCATGTTCTCTTTGAATTTCAGGTAAGTATGGAATATCGTCAAATAAAAGACGACCCATGATATCTGGTGTTAAGTTTTCAACTTCTTTACCGGGTCTCTTTAACAAAACTGTTTTAAGAGTTCCGATTTCTGATGTTACGTGTACTGGACTTGTCATAATGATTACCTCCCATATATTTATTACATGCATAGCATAACAGGAATAATTAGCCTATATTAGTAAACGCTTACACCTATAATGTGAACTATTTCTCATTATGAGGATTCTTACGGTTCAATATCGTATATTACATTTATAAAACGCTTCCACTACCGTGTTTTTAAAATTATTAAATGAGAAACATTAAAAGTACATTATTTTTATGATAATTCTTACTTTAATAAATTAAGACTTGTAATACTAAGAGTGCACCACCAAATAATAGAACAAAGACAACGACGGGCCAAACGAATTTTACCCAGTGCGAATATCTGATATTTAACATTTGAAGTGTTGCCATAACTAACCCTGTTGGTGCTAAGAAAAGCATTGCATACTGTCCAAATTGATAAGCAGAAACGACAATAAATCTTGGAATATCTGCAGAATCAGCTAATGGCGCAAATATTGGCATTGCTAAAACGGCTAATCCGGATGAAGAAGGTACGATAAATCCAAGGAAGAAGAAAATAACCATCATGATAATTATGAAAATTGGTCCACTTACGCCAACAACTAAAGATGACGCATATTGAAGAATGGTATCTGAAATCAATCCTTGATTTAACACGATATTTATCCCTCTGGCAAGTCCAATAATAAATGACACCCCAACTAAACTAGATGCACCACTGACAAAAGCATCAATGACACCCTTTTCACCTAGACCATCTCGACCTGTACCTGTTAAGAACATAATGGCGATAGCAAATACCAAGAATGAAGATGCCATCGTTGGGAACCACCAACCTTTTGCCATAACGCCCCAAACCATGATTGGGAATGTCACAACAAATAATAATAGAATAATTTTCTTACGAATAGTGAAAACTGATTTATTACCACCTTCACCTGAAGATACTGACCATAATCGATTAAAGTCTTTACTATCTTCATAAGTAATTGAAGCTGTTGGATCATCCTTAACCTTTTTACTATAACGTCCTAAATAAATAATTAAGAAAATAGACCCGACAATCAAACCAACAATCCGCCAAATCATACCTTGCGTAAAATCAATTCCGGCTGCATTTGACGCAATAACAACTGAGAACGGATTAATCGTAGAGAATGTGGTCCCAATAGAACTGGATAAGAAAATTGCCCCCACGCAGACTATCGAATCATAGCCCATCGCGATAAATACTGGTACCAATATTGGATAGAAGGCCACTGCCTCTTCTTCAATCCCGCAAAGAGTTCCGCCTAAAACCATTAAAATTGAAACAAAGAAAATTGATAAAAATTCATGACCTTTGGTTTTCTTAGTTAGCGCAATTAAACCTGATTCAAACGCGCCGCTGACTTTAACAACACCAATTAAACCACCCAGGACTAAAATAAAGACCATAATATCTACGGCTTCAATTGTCCCGTTAACCATACTATTTGTGATATCAGCTGGTCCTGCCGGATTTTGCTTCAATCGCTGATATGTATTAGGTATTGATACTGCTGCCGTAATACCACCTGATGTAAATTGTTTAATATCAATTTTGACATGAAGTTTATCCAATTGATTTTGTGTCGCAGGAACTTTTTTTACATTCCCATGCGCATCGGTAATTTTTAATTCCGTACTTGCCTGATCATAAGATAATTTAGAGTAAGAGCCCGCTGGAATAATCCATGTTGCCATAACTGCAACAATCGTTAATATAAATAAAATAACAAAAGCGCCGGGCATTTTTAACTTAAATTTCTTTTTAGGTACCTTTTCCATTGTTGTCGTTGAATCCATTATAATTTCCTCCTTTAATTGTTTTATACCAAATAGATAGCGGCGTTATCCTTTTACTGTATTTTTATCATGACACCCTCCTCTGCCGGTCGTTTCGCTTGGAGTATATCAACAGTCTACAGTTTCTGGTGTGAAATCGGTTACATTAAAAGTGTGAACCAGCTCACACTTTTTGATTTATCATCTAATTTTACTTTCCACAAAAAGAGAGATAAAAAGTAACTTGTAAATCTACTTTTTATCTCTCTTTGATGCACTAAACTTATTCATGTAATGCTTGTGACAAGCGTTTTAATCCTTCTACTAAAACGGATTCTTTAGCACAGTAACCTAATCTTGCATGTCCTGGCACACCAAATCGGCTTCCAGGTACTAATAAAACCCCATAATCTTTTAATAATTTTTGACAAAATTGTTCATCATCTTCAATTGTTTCAAATTTTATAAATGAAGTCGAGACAGATTTTGGCACTACTAAGCTAACTGCTGGCTCATTTTCCACCCAATCACTTAAAATTTTTAAATTTCGTTTCACAATTTGTCGATTTCTATCCAATACTAATTCTTTATTTTTTAAAATATGAACAGCCATTTGGTCATTAAATACACCTGCACAAATCATCGTATAATCACGGTATTTTCTAAAAATATCTGTAACAGCTGGACTAGCAACCGTCCAACCGATTCTAATACCGGGAGTTGAATAGGTTTTTGATAAACTATTCGTCGCAATACCTTTGTCATATAAATCAACAATTGAACTTACGTCCGTTGTATCATCTAAAGGTAAATAGACCTCATCAACTAATACATATGCGCCGACTTCTTTTGCAATTTTAACGATTTCAGTCATTAGTTTAGTTTCAATTACTGTTCCCGTTGGGTTATTCGCATTATTTAAACAAATCATTTTAGTATCTGGTCGAATAATTGCTCGTAATTCATCCAAATCAGGCATCCATTGATTTTTTTCAGAAATATTCCAAAAATCGACTTCAGCTCCTAATGATTTAGGAATATCATAGAGTTGCTGATAACTAGGATACATAGAAATCACATGATCACCAGGTTCAATCAACGCGTATAGTGCCAGTTGATTTGCTCCTGTTGCACCATTAGTTTGTAAAACTTGTTCCGGCGAAACCGCTTTATAAAGTTTGCTAACCTCTGCTTTAAAAGCTGGGGACCCCTCAATCCAACCATAATTCATCTTTTGTGCATCTAAATCACGATAAAAATCCTGACCATTTTCTTGACCAATATTTAATAATTCGTTCATTGTCATCGATGAAACCGTTCTTTGTGCAATATCATACGTAGCTTTAGATTCATAGACATTTAACCACTCTTCAACGCCAAATCCTGCAATTTCCATAAGTTATCATTCTCCAATCTATATTATTTGTCTTAACGTCCTAAATAATAACAGAAATTAAAAATTAAGCCAGTGTCTGTTTAAATATATTAAAATGACAAATCTGAACTTTTAATTTTATAACATAAAAAATCTGTTGCCAGTAATAGGTTTTCCTATCATCAACAACAGATATTACAGTTTTTAATAAATTATCTAATCTACTAAGGTAAATCCAAATGTGCTACCCAGCGCTTGGATTTTTTTTAACATTAACTTAGGGATACTAGGATCACTCATCGATAACGTTAATTGCCATTTTTCTTGATTTAGCAAATTAGGATTTGCAACTAATGCTGACCCAACAGCAACTAAATCTAATCCCGATTTTAATGCTGTCGTTGCTCTATCAAAAGTATTTAATGAGCCGGCTGCCACGATTGGTACCCGTTGATTAACTAGTTGAGAAACTCTTTGAATATAGGGTTCACCACCCTTTGGACCATCAGTTAACGCATCACCCAACGAAAGGTGCAAATAACTCACCTGTTTAGCAACTAAATTCGTTATCAAAGCTTCTGTATCTTCTAATTTAAGACCATCTGTTTCACGTTCTTCAAGTGTAATTCGGTAACCGATAATAAATTCTTTAGTCGTATTTTCATCAGCCACTCGTTGAACTTCATCAACTACTGCCATAGCAAATCGTAATCTATTTTCTAATGATCCGCCCCACTGATCAGTCCGATGATTATAGTGTGGTGAAAGAAAATTTTGAATTAGAAATCCATGGGCACCGTGAATTTCAATACCATCAAAACCTGCTTGAATTGCACGTTTAGTTGCTGTTCCGAAAGCCTTTATAACTTGTATTAGCTCTTCTTCTGCCAATTCTCGAGGTGTCTGTGCTGGAGCAAATGGTGTTTTTGGTGCTGGTACTGGACTCGCACTAACAACGTCATGATTTGTAATTAATTCTGGTAATGCCTTATTTCCAGCATGATTTAATTGTAAGATGGCCTTTGCCCCACCGGCCTTAATAGCTGTGGCTAACTTCGTCAAACCTGGTATAAATCGATCTTCATAAACACCAATTTCATGATCAAATCCAACACCATTTTCTTGTACATGGCTCGAACCTGTGATAACCATTCCGACCTGTTTTGCACGTTGTTCGTAATAACTAATTTCTGCTTCAGAAACTGTTTGATCATCGTTACTTGCCCATGTTGTCATAGGTGCCATCACAAGTTTATTTTGTAGGGTTATTTGTTCATTTAAATTGAATTTTTTTCGTAAGTTAATTTGCTTAATCATTATAAAATGTTCCTCCTATATCTAATATAGGTTTATAATAAACCTTCAAGTCGACTTGAAGGCAAGCTTTTTATTTATCGGTCATTTTTAACATCTGTTTTACATGATTTTCGTACGTTTCAATTTTATTATCTAAAAAATTATAAGTATCTTGCATCGCCGCGATTTGTTCACCTAATAATCGTTGCTGTTTAATCAAAATCTGTTTACGTTGCTCTTCAGTGGCCTCACCTTGTTGCGTTAGGTCAGCATATTCTTTTAAAATGTTGATTGAAATCCCCGTTTGACGCATATGTTTTGCAAAATTAACCCATTCTAAATCGATTTCATCATAGTCCCGATACCCGCTTGTATTCCGTGATACAGTGGGAATAAGTCCTACTTCCTCATAATATCGTAACGTCGCAGTCGGTAAATCAAACTTCTCACTTACTTTTTTAATATTCAAAATCAAACACTCCTATTCTCATCTTTTTTAATCTCATTAGACAATTAAGATAAAGGATCAGATTAAATTTTATAATGTTTCACATGAAACATTTACATCATTTTTTCAGCTAAGCAGTTACATTCAACCATTTCTGGTGCATTTTTACTTTTTTCATCAATCACACTTTGTAGTTTCACAATATCTGATTGGCTTAACTCAACTTCACTTAATAAATCGGCAATTGTTGAGCCAATTTTCATTTGGCACATATGTTCAAATAATAACTGACTAACATGATCCATCGTCGTTTGTTCTTCTATTAGGGGTTTGTATATGAATGCTCGGCCCTCTTTATCAGCAGATAATGCACCCTTTTTTACTAATCGACCCAATAATGTTTTTATTGTTGGCATTTGCCAATTCTTTTTTTCTTTTAAATTCTTAAATATTTCATTACTAGTACTCTGACCTAATGTCCAGATAACACGCATAACTTCCCACTCAGCGTCGCTAATTTCAATTATTTTTTTATTATTCATTAGTATTGCCCTTCTTTCATTGGTCTTATGATTACAATTGTAAACTAATGTATTTAACCCGTCAATAAGCTATCTTTCAAATTAGTATAATCGGTTAAATACTCATTATTAACTAATACTATCTCATTTTTTAATATTGATTAAACTCATTTGTTTTTGCATATTATTCGTTTCCTTTTTTTAACTTAGCTTTTAAACAAAACAATTGATATACTAGTGTTTATGACTTTAGACTAATTATTTAAGGGGATTTTTTATGACTACTTTTTTTAATCGCTACAAAACATCTTTATTATTACTCTCGGGTCTAATCATAGGTGGGATTGTCGGCTTAATCTTTAAAGAACAAGCTGCTGTCCTTAAACCTTTAGGAGATCTTTTTCTAAATCTAATGTACATGATTTTAGTTCCACTTGTTTTTTTCAGTATTTCATCTGCCATCGCAGAAATGTCTGAAATGAAACGACTTGGTAAAATCATGATTACAACATTAATTGTCTTCCTAACAACGGCTTTCATTGCTGGTGTTATTGGGTATATCGGTGTTCGTCTCTTTAACCCTATTCACGGCGTCAACGTTGATACGATTAAAGGTTTGATGGGTACTGTTAAAGATACATCAACAAAATCATCTGGTTTAGAAACATTAGTTAATACATTCACCGTTAATGACTTTTATCATTTATTATCAAAAGATAATATGTTACAACTAATTATCTTTTCGATTTTAATGGGTACAGCTGCTTCAGCAACCGGTAAAGAATCTAGTGTATTTACAAAATTTTTATCAGCTGGAAACGTAGTAGTTATGCGGATGGTTAAATATGTGATGATCTACGCGCCAATTGGTTTAGGTTGTTTCTTTGCCAATATTATCGGTAATTTAGGACCTCAGATTGCTGCCGGATATTTGCGCAGTTTCATTCTTTACTTAGGTATTACAGCTTTCTACTTCTTTGTGATGATGAGTTTCTATGCATTTATCGCAGGTGGCAAAGCCGGTTTTATGATTTTTTGGAAAAATGTCTCAGCTCCTGCTGTTACAGCAATTGCAACAAGTTCTTCAGCTGCATGTATCCCTGTTAACCTAGAGTATTCTAAAAAAATGGGCGTGAGCGAAGATATCGCAAATACGATCATCCCATTAGGTGCAAATACGCACAAGGATGGCTCTGTTATTGGTGGCATCTTAAAAACAACATTTTTATTTGCCGTTTTTGGTAAAGATATCACGAGTTTAAATAATATGATTATGATTATCTGTGTTTCATTCTTGGTTGGTGTCGTGATGGGCGCTATTCCAGGTGGTGGTATGGTTGCCGAAACCTTAATTTGTTCAATCTTCGGTTTCCCAATGGCTGCTCTTCCATTAATTCTAATTATTACAACCATCATTGATATTCCCGCAACTTTATTAAATTCAACAGGAAATACTGCTACTGCAATGCTTGTTACGCGTTTCGTTGAAGGTAAAAATTGGTTAAAAGATTTTATGGCACAATAATAATAACAATCCCCCTATATTAGATACTGAAATATCAGTCTAGTATAGGGGTTTTTTGTAATTAAAAACTGCCCTTTCCAAAATTGGACGGACAGTTTACTATTAATCATCTTCTCTACTTAATTGGTCTCTACCATACTTTATATTTTTTCTTCGCGTATTTTGTGAATCCTCAAATGCTTGACGATATTGACGAAACCATCTAAGTATCGTTCCTTCACTAACGTCGAGTGCCTCTTCAGCATCCTCTGTAAAATTCTCCCACGCATCAGGATCTTGTTGTTTTATTTCTTTTCTAAGTGTCGTAATAATTGGTTTTAATTTTTCTCTATCTTCAGGTGTCATCTCTAAGAATGCCTCAGTACCTTTAGGTTCCATTTGACTAATATTAGTAAATTCACTGTTATCTGCACTATTAGTAATAAATGAACGAATTGGTATGATAATAAAAAAGACTAACGTTATTTTAGGGAAAAACCAGCCTATAAGAATTAAAGCTAATATTAATAATCCGGTTTCTGTGTTATGTCTGCCATAAATGGTTACATATACTTTTTTCATATCAGATTTTTCTGTATATTTTTGATGAATAATTTCTTTTACAATTTCCCTGAATAGATAAATAATTAACAAATATAAAACACCATACATTGTAACCGTTTCTCTGACAGTATCACTTGTCATTAGTCGTGTGAAGGTTGGCATTAACGATAAAAGCATCATTAAGATTAAATCCATCACAATTATTTTATTTGGTACTTCATTTACTTCCGAAAATGCGACCGCATGTTGATACCAGATATTAGCAACAAAACAGAAACTAACAATAAAGATTCCAATGGCTTGAAACAAACCAACAAAGTTAATCTCCCCATTTTTTATCTCAATTGGCATCTCTAATACCATAATGGTTATAATAATGGCTATAATCGCATCACTTAACGTATCCAACCGCTCTTTAATTTTCATATGTACCTCCTTTAAAATACTGCTATATTTAACCTATTTTTTTCTTTTTTTTAGTCGTTCTTCTCGTAAGGCTAATAATTTTGCAGTCGTTGATAAGGACATCGATATTAAAATAAAAAATAAACTAGTTTTGATAACTACTGTTGGTAATGCCCCTCCAACTGATTTAATAACAAGCGTTGATATTGTTAAAAAAACTGTGAAAAAATTTAAAATAAGTAAACTAATATCATATTTTCCCTTAATTTTTAATAAAATATGAGAAAAATAGAAAAAAGCAATACTAATTATCATAAATAAACTATAAATTATAAAAAAGATAATAATAAATACGACTGGTTCTGCTTTTGCAATCTCCATAAAGGAACGATCCGTTGCTATTTCTGACACTGATAAAACTTGTGAAAATAAAAAATAGGTAGCAATCACAAAAATAGCATACGTAATAATCTTTTTAACATTTTTCATCATTTTAGCATCTTTCATTATTCACCATTCCTCTAATCCAAGATTTATAATTATTCTTATATTATATTATTTATGGCTAACAGATCATCAATTTCGTAGGTCGCTTTTATTGATGTCTTATTTTTAATGTTTTTCGGATTGTACCAGACAGTATCAACGTGAACATTGTTCCCACCTTGAATATCTGATGTTAAAGAATCACCAATAATAAGTGCCTTATCGGGATTAAATCCAGCAATATGGTCAAAAGCATAGTTAAAAAAGCCAACCGTTGGTTTTTGATAACCCGTCATTTCCGAAACAAATATTTGCGGAAAGTACTTATCTAACTTTGATTCTGCTAATCGTTTATACTGCATGTTTGCAACGCCATTGGTAATAATCGACAATTGATAGTTAGCTGTATCTATTGATGCCAATAATTCATCTGCGCCCATCATTTTTTCATGTCCGGCAGACAGATTATCTTGATACTGTTTAGCCAACTCTTTACCATCAACTACTCTATTAAACTGTTTTTTGAAAAATATCGCAAACCGATTTTCTAATAATTGATCCCGCTTTAAATTACCACGCTCATATTGGCGCCATAACTGCTGATTAAATTTCAAATAATTTTGTTTTATTTTATCATCTAATGTTATTTTTTGCGTTAAAAAAAGCTTTTCTAGTGCAGCTTTTTCAGTTAACCCAAAATCAAGTAACGTATCATCAATATCAAATAGTAAAAATTCGTAATTTTTCAATTCAATTCTCAACTTTCATTCATGTAATTTAGTTACTGGACATTATCATTTTAACATAAGATTTAAAGTAACAAAAAAGCTTTGAATAAGGAATTATATCCCTATCCAAAGCTTCTTATTTTTATAATTTAAATTTTAGTACCAACCGTTTGATAACCAGAATGATTTTGCAGCACTCCATGAACCATAACGACTTGTTACGTAATTGTTAGCTACTTTTTCTTGGTTTGCAGCTGAGTAATCACCATTTAAATATGATGAACTTAATTGGTATTTACCAATATATTGGCCATTTCTTGCTGAGTATGAACCACCAGATTCTTTGTTAGCAATCCATGCTTTAGCACTTGATGAATCAGTAGTGCTTGCAGTTGCTGTTGACACTGTACTCTTTGGTGCAACTGTTGTTGCT
This sequence comes from Dellaglioa sp. CoH-56-MRSF-11, assembly GCF_056782135.1. Next base: position 43,168 of record NZ_JBXAYE010000001.1, read on the forward strand.
GCTTTAGCAGGAGTTGCAGCTGGTGTTGCTGCCTTAGTAGTTGTTGTATTTGTTGTTGATGCTGTATTTGCTGTTTTAGCAGCTGTATCAGTATTGATTGTTAATTGTTCACCAACATAAATTAAATTAGCGTTACTAATTTTATTTTCTTTAACAATTGCGTTAACACTGACATCATTAGATGTTTTGTTAGCGTAAGTTGCTGAGATGTTATTTAGTGTATCACCTGATTTTACAGTATATACATCAGCATCTGCTGCTTTAACTGCAAGTCCAAGACCTGCTGCTACTGTTGCTACCATTGCTACTGAAAATTTTGTCATCTTTTTATTTAATTTCATTATATTTAGTTCTCCTTTTAAGTTAAACGTTTTTATTTATTTTTTTCTTATTTATCTTACGAGGTTCATACTATCAGTTAGTTTTTACATAAGCATTTCAGTCAAATATCATTATCTTGAAATAATGTAATAAATATCATATTCCGTAATAAATGTAAAATAAATCAAATACACCATTACCTTCTTATTCCCTTAGTGACAGTTAATCTATTAATAATTCGTCTGTAATTTATGTGTCAAAATATAGAGATAAATACGTTGAAAATCAAGTAAAAAGTTTATTTTTTTAATTGATTTATTAAAAAAAGGTATTATCAGCAATGAATATTGCTAATAATACCTTTAAAATTTCACTTGATCGTGCTGTGTCCAAGTATCTAATCGAGCACTTTTGATCACTATTTCATAAATAATCTCATTTTCTATATCTTCTTCCAGTAATCCATCCATAAATCCTGGCACCTGTGCCCGATACAACTCTGCTAGATCTTCTAATTTATATTTTGACCTCTTAACACTTAACCTATTACTAGCAATAGTCATCCCTGTACTCGTTGGAATTGTATTAATAGCTGCTTTACCTAAATCCAATTCAGCAATTTTAGGCGTTTCCGGAGCTGAACCAAAATACCAAACATTTGATTTATCAGGTGAAACAATAAATCGCATCTGACGACTCGATGGCATCCCATCTGCAGTAGCAGTACTCAGGACCATTTGATTTGTTTCACCAATAAATCGTCTAAATTTATCTAACACATTATGTTCTTCCACTTCTGAAGGTGCCCCTTCATCAATAAATGCTAATACCTCATCAACTGTTTTTAACTTAGACTCATTTTGTAGGTAATACAATATTTGTGGGATATACGGTGAAATATCCCGATCTTTATAATAAAACTGTAACCATCTTTTTGAAGCAAGCAGTGGGCCCGCGTACGTTACTCTTAGTTTAGTTTTATACCAACTAATTAAATGTTTTAATGGCCAGTGTTTGAGCATTATTTGCCAAAAGTATGACGTAAATAGAAATAGAATTGCCGCTACCAGTACATTAACTTCTATAATACTGACAACTGACAACATTTTGAATGGCTCAAATGTCATATAAAGTCCTAATAGGATTCCGGTTGATAAAACCGTTAAAAACGTAACTAATCTTCGCTTAAATAATCTTAATTTATGTAACATCAAGCCCGAAATGTCACGTCTTTTCTTCATATTTCTTTCTCGTACAACCATCTCATCTAATAATCTTTTATCCTCTTTAGAAATCATCTTCATCCTCATCTCCAAAGTAATCAAATTGTTGCCTTAATTCAAATGTCCCAATATCGGCATAATCTTGTATGATAATTTTATTTTGACCCTCTCTATGATCTCGTGGCCCATATTTTAAATAGTACATTTCTTCAGCTAAGTCAGTGTGTTTCTTTAATAATTTTGAATCATAACTTTCTATATCATTTTTTAGACGATTATTCGAAAGAATTAAATTATAAATATGCAAAATTAAAAAGAACGCAATAAAAAACAAATAGTATTGTAGGAATGTATTTATAATCGTATCAAAAAGCTCAGTAAATAGTGTTTGATCAATTGGGATTGCCTTATCTTTAAATAAAATCAAGATAACCGTGATACTGATTGGTACTAAGCACGCAATCCAGCCAATTGTTATTAATACTAATTGTCTTAGTTTGAGACTTACATTTTTTTGACCAAAAAACCAATCAATCGTCAATGCGTCTTCATCTACTTCGTTCACAATATAGTCAGGCTTATTTTTTGTCATCATCGTCGCCTCCTAAATCTGTTGTAATACTATCCGAACGTTCAGGTGAATGCCATACGCCACCATCTTCACCCGTAATAATTTTACGCACTGTCGGAATTAACTCAGCTACCATTGTATACGTATTTACCATCCAGTAAATGAGGATATACCACGGCGCAAAAATAACGTATTTTAAAGATTTACCACTATCATTGAAAAATGACGCCATGATTAACTGAATCAAACCAATAATGACCTCTATTGAAATAAATATGCAGGCGAGCGCTAAGTTATTGCTCAACTGTAACCAATCACCATTTACAATACAGATAATTTGAATTGCTAAAAATGCAATCATACTTAACCAATAAAAGACTGACCAAATAACACTTAATCCATAATCAATAATAATAGGTACACTTGAAAATTGTTTAATCGGATGACGTAGAACGCGTAACGTCTTCGTTAGAAGTACATAAACGCCACCAGATGACCATCTATGTCTTTGTTTAATTAGTTCACCTAGCTTTTCAGGTACATCCATAAAGAAGCGAATATGCGGCGCAAAATAAGCCACCCAACCTAATGCCTGCATGTCCCAGGCAATTGCGATATCTTCTGTTGGCTGTTCAGCTTCCCAACCACCAACATCTAAAACGGCTGCTTTTCGATACATTGTATTTGCACCTGAGAAAGCAAATAAACCGCCATAAGATAATTGCGATCTCTTAATTAAGCCAATGATTGAATTTAATTCATTCTGTTGTGCTTCTGCTACAATTGTTGTTTTATTAATTGGTAACATATTCCCAGTGACAGCGCCTAAATTCTTGCCACCTTTTCTTTCAAAATATGACATATATTTCCATAAGGCATCAACTTCTGGTTTTGAATCCGCATCATTGGATAAAATAAATTCGCCTTTAGCAAATGCCAATGCAATATTGAATCCAGCTGCTTTTCCACGATTATTAATAATTGTGATCGTTCTTAAACGTGATTTGAACTCCTCTTGTAGCGTCTCCAAAATCTCACCGGTTTTATCTGTGGAACCATCATTAATTACAATAACTTCATATTTATCTAGAGGATAATTTAACTTAGTCTCTAGATGTCGAATTGTTGCTTCTATTGATTGTTCCTCATTATGAGCAGGTACAAAAATAGAAATGAATGGTTCTCCCTTCTCTAAATATTTAGGGAGCTCCTTCTTCTCCATAAATATTCTATAATAAAGGCTCGATACAATAAAGGCTAGGCCTCCAACGATTGGATACGATACAATCGTGTAAATGAGTACCTTCGTAATATCGTTTAGTACTGTTGCTGTCATATAATGACCCCCAAATAATTGTAGTTAAATAAATAGCTAAAATCCTTTACATACATTGACTTAACGCCCTTTTTAAACTATAACCTCTGTGATTTTAATAATCAAATAAAATATTCTAATACTGGATTACTTTGTCTGTCACTATTTTAAAAATTTAAAAGCTATGCTTTCTTTTTAAAAATGTTTCACATGAAACATTTTTAAGCGATTATTTTTAATTAATTTTCAATTTTATGCTAGTATCAGTATAATTATTAAATATTTATTATGGGGGATATTAATTATGAAACAATCACACTACGATACAATTATTATTGGTGCTGGACCTGGTGGTCTTTCTACTGCTTTTGATTTAAGTAAAAAGCAATCTGTTCTCATTATTGAAAATGATCTTTGGGGTGGTACTTGTCCTAATCGAGGTTGTGACCCAAAAAAAATGCTTTATTCTGCTGTTGAAACTAAACAACGCCAAGAAGCAATGCAAGGCTTCGGACTAACTGGCAGTTCTATCATTGATTGGCCTAAATTAATGGCTTTTAAATCAGCTTATACGGATAAAGTTCCAGCCAATACCCTAGCAGGTTTATCTGCAGCAAATATTAAAACTGTTCACGGATCTGCTAAGTTTATTTCAAAGTCAGAAATTAACGTTAATACTGAAACTTACACTGCCGATAATTTTGTAATTGCGACCGGTCAGTCACCTGTAGTCCCTGATATTCCAGGCAGTCATTTACTAAAAACAAGTACCGATTTTTTATCACTTGAAGAATTACCAGATAAAATAGCTTTTATTGGCGCTGGCTATGTTTCAATTGAGCTTGCTAATATAGCTGCTATTGCTGGCTCAGAAGTTCATATTATTCAACATAATAGTCAAATATTACGTGGATTTCCAATTGAATATACAACCCGTCTCATTGAGAATTTGAAAACTAATGGTGTCCATTTTCACTTTGACACTAATATTACAGAAATAACAGAAGGTCCTTTAGGCTTCCAGATGTTAGACGATAAGGGATTATCTTTAACTGTTGATTTGGCAATTTCAGCTATGGGCCGTCAACCTAACGTTAATACATTAAACCTACCTGCTACAGGTGCTGAATCAGATTCACATGGTATTATTGTGGATTCTCACTTAAAAACGAAAAATGATCGAATTTATGCCATTGGAGATATTGTTTCACGCAAACAACCTAAGTTAACACCTGTTTCAACATTTGAAGGTCATTACGTTGCAGACCAACTACTTAAAAAATCGAATAGTCCAATTGCTTACCCACCAATTCCAATGACTGTCTATGCCAGCCCACAACTATCTCAAGTTGGCATTACGATTGAACAAGCTAAAAATGAACCTGAACATTATGACATTAGAGTACAAGAGACAACTAACTGGTATTCCTTTAATCGAATTAAAGAATCTGAAGCATCTGTGACAACTATCTTTGATAAATCATCCAACTTACTTGTTGGTGCTGTCGCATACACCACAATTGCGGAAGAACTTATCAATTATCTAACACCATTAATTGCTAACAAAACATCAAAAACAGATGTTACTAAACTTATCTTAGCTTATCCGACTCCAGCAAGTGACCTAACCTATTATCTATAAAAAATACGATTAAAAAGGTATCTGCCTTTTTGTAAAAATCCCGCCATGATTATCAGATGAAATATATAATTTCATTCGACAATCATGGCGGGATTTTTTTGCCTAGAGTTAAGTACAGTGCATTTGATAAATTGACATTAATCAAGGAATTTACACTGGGAATCTATTAATAACTTTACAAGCAGATAAATCAATATACCCCATTAAATTTTATATAATTTCATCAGTCAACTCGATACGACTTAGTACATAGTACATTCTCTCAGAGATTCTATTTTTTAACTTAGTTGTTTTCTAGATTGAGCCTGAATCCATAAATTAAATAGTAAAACGATAATCAATAATATTGTCGCGATTACCATAATATTATGCAACCCTTCATACATAATCTGTCGCATTGCTGGTAATAATTTTTCAGGAAGACTTGAAACACGCTTCGAATCACTTAGCTTGTTTAACATCTCCATCGTAATTTTACCATGAGACTGATTAACTCCTTTTAACAACGCACTGTTAAGGATAACCCCATAAATTGATGACATAAATGTTTGGCTTAAAATACGTAATAAGTAGGCAAATGAAGTTGCGATTGGGACATCTCGACCCTCCGCATCCTCTTGAACACTCAGTTGTAGGACATTAAAACACATTCCTAAACCGAACCCTTCAAAAGCACCCATTAGTAATAAATACCAGAATGGGACTGTCACACCTACAACTAACATCCCAGCAAACGAAATAATAAAGCTAATGGTTCCGATTGTAATAATCCGGTATTTCCCCAATCGAGGAATCATTGATGGACCGGACAACGAACCAAATAAATTAGTCATTGCACCAGGAATTTGTGTTGCCCCACCAATCAATGCACTCATTCCAAGTATTCCTTGTGCCCACATTGGAATATAGATGTTAAATGAGATAAATGCTCCCCATAAAAAGGCAAATATGATAAAATCAACAATCAGTTTCTTATTTTTAAATAATCGATTGGGAATAATCGGATCAACGGCCCTATCCTCAACTCTATACAAAATACCGAGTAAGATAATTCCAGCAATAATTAACCCAACGACTAAATTAATTGACCCAACACCAATCATTTGAATACCTGTTAATAAGGTCACTAAGCTGACAATCATCATTCCAGCACCCAAGTAATCGATATTCCCCTTTTGACGTTTTTTAACTTCTTCTTTGAAGAAAAATTGGATTGAAATAATTGATATTAATGCTATTGGTACATTGATATAGAAGACCCAATGCCAACTAAACGTATCAACGATCCAGCCACCAACTAAAGGTCCAATAATTGATGCAATACTGTAACTAGCTGTTGCATAACCAATAACTTGTGAGCGTTTCTTAATATTTTTATAAATATCAGCATAAATAATAAACGGAATTGTATTCATCCCACCTGCACCAATACCCATAACTACTCTAGCAACTAAGAAAAAGACAATATTACTTGATGTTGCTTGAAAAACCGCACCGATTGCAAATAAAAAAGTTGCTAACTGATATGCACCACGGTTACCAATTCGTTCGCCTAATTTACTCCAAAGAGGTGTGGCAACTGCCATCCCCAACAAGAAAACTGCAACAATCCATCCCATATATTGGATACCATGCAAATCACTGACGATTGATGGTAATGCAGTATTAATAATCGTTCCATCAAGACCTGCCATTGCGTTAGATAACAGCAATGCAATAGTCACGATGATTAAATTCTTTTTATTCATAAATTCTCCCTCTTATACGACTAAATTTAAAATTACTTATTTTTATCATCCACCTTTAAGCAAGCTCTAGGTCAAGGGAAAATATGAAAATCTACTGATATCCTAAAATTACGTTACTTAAAGTATTGAAAGGTCCTTATTTATGATAGGGGCTCCCTGCATTAATCATAAATCCACGGTAAACTTGTTCAGTCAAAATCATCCGCATTAATTGATGCGGTAAGGTAAATTTACCAAACGAGATTTGTGTGTCGGCGCGTCTTAAAACGTCCTCGCTTAGTCCTAATGACCCCCCAATAACGAAGGTTATGTCTGAATGCCCATAAGTTCCAAGATCAGCAATCTCTTTAGCAAAATCTTCCGACGTACGTTCCTTACCTAAAATGGCTAAAGCATAAACATACTCTTTTTCTTTAATCTTACTAAGGATACGTTCGCCCTCTTTACCTTTAACATCAATCATTTCTGCTGAACTTAATTTTTCCGGTGCCTTTTCATCATTTACTTCAATAATTTCAAATTTACAAAACTTACTTAACCGTTTTGCATACTCTTCAATTCCTTGTTTGAGATATTTTTCTTTTAATTTACCTACACCAATAATCTTAATGTTCATAATTTCCACCTTTTTCACAAGTTATACACAAAGTTACGCACATATCCACAATTTGGACCACAACATATTGCGGGGAATATGTGTTCGTCACTACATTTATTTGTTGCCCATTTGTCAACACCATATTAGTTATGCACAGATTTTGCGTTATTTATCATTCCTTAATTATACGCTTTACACATTGGTATAACAGTCTTTTTTTATTTTAAAATATCAAATAAATAAAAGTTAGTCACAGGCCATTCAATTAATTGTGCATAACTATTTTGTTTAGAAAGTCCCTTCATACTGCCCTTTCCCTCTGTTACTCACACCCACCTTAATATCTATCCACTTAGTTATACACAATATCTATTTAAAATAAAAAAATAATCGTAAATTAAGTTATTTACGATTATTTCATATTTGTTTATTGAGCTGATGATGCTGATTTACTTGTTGAGCTTGTTCCTGTATTTGCATCTGTTGCTTCTAAGGTTAATTTGATATTAGCCTGTTTCAACTTACCATCATGATAGAATTCAACAGCCACTGTATCACCAATTTTATGTTCATATAAAACTTCTCGTAAGCTTGAGATATCAGTAACTTTCTTATCACCTAGCTTAACGATAACATCATATTTACCTATACCAGCATTTTTAGCAGGTGAATCACTATTTATTTTAACAGCAACAATCCCTGAAGAAACACTTTTTGGTAATTTTAAGACACTCTTTTGATCACTTGCTGAGACGTAATCTAAATCGATTAATGAAATACCAATTGCAGGACGTTTAACTTTTCCATTATCAACTAATTGATTAATGATTGATACAACCTCATTACTTGGAATAGCAAATCCCATTCCTTCGACAGAAGTTGATGATGAACTAGAACTAGTAGAGCCTGTTGCTGTACTTGCTAGTTTCATCGAATTAATACCGATAACTTGGCCAGAAGTATTAATTAAAGCCCCACCTGAGTTTCCAGGATTAATGGCAGCGTCAGTTTGAATAACTGTTGCTTGGCCCGTTTTAACACCCGAATCATTGGTAACATCAATCGTACGTTTCTTAGCTGATATGATTCCTTGCGTTAATGATGTCGCATAATCAGATCCAAGTGGAGAACCGATAGCCAATGCTGTTTCACCAACAGTGATACTATCAGAATCACCAAATGTGGCGATTTGAGTCACATCTTTAGCTGATATTTTTAAAACAGCTAAATCAGTAATTGAATCTTTACCAACAATTTTGGCACTTAATTTTTTACCATTACTCAATAAAACTTCAACTTTACTTGCACCAGAGATAACATGATTATTAGTTACGACATAAGCACTACCATCTGATTTTTTATAAATGACACCAGAACCTTCACTTGATGCTGTTTCTGTTGTCGCAGAGGAATCGCCTGCTGCACCAAACATATCCGTTAAGCTGTTACTTGAACCACTTGACTTTGTATATGAAATAACTGAAACAACCGCATTTTTAACTTTAGCAAATGCTTTTGATGATTCATTACTTGATTTAACACTTACATTTGTTACTTTAGTTGTACCTGATTTATTTGAGGATGTTGTAACTGCGCCATTATCACTATCATTATTTTGGTAAAATGTATATCCACCAAATGCAATTCCGCCACCAACTAATCCTGCAATAAGCGCTGTAACAACTGTTTTACCTAAGCCTGTTCTATTTTCATTTGACATTTTTATATACGCGACACATTTGTCGCTGCCCCCTTAAACGTAATCTTTTACTCTTTTAAGAATAACGGTTAATTGTGAACTATTTATGAATAAATTTTGAAAAAATTGTTCTTATAAAACAACCAGCTTTGTAGCATTTTCCGGATCTGTATCGAAAATGTTAAAATCACCACCAACTGCTAAATCATGTTCTTTCATCGTTGATTCAACCGTTAGATGGGCTAATTCTTTCATATTATTATCCTTACTAAGATGGCCTAAAAAAATTCGTTTTGTCCGATTACCCATAACATTCATAAGTGCATCAGCACCATCCTCATTTGATAAATGACCTTTATCACCTAAAATGCGCTGTTTTAATGACCATGGATAGCCGCCCATCCGTAACATTTCAATATCATGGTTACACTCAAACAAGTAAGCATCTGCATCGGAAATTGTCCCTTGAACGTTCTCTGAGACATAACCTGTATCCGTTAAAATAACAAATGACTTATTGTTATGATGAAATTGGTAGAATTGCGGTGCCGCTGCATCATGAGAGACACCAAAACTCTCAACATCTAAGTCGTCGAATGTAATTACTTTCCCCATCTCAAAAATTTGCTTCTTCTCAACGGGAATTTTACCAATCGTATGAGCCATGGCTTCCCATGTTAATTCATTTGCATAAACGTTCATGTCATACTTACGGGCTAAAATACCAGCAGCCTTTGCATGATCCGTATGTTCATGTGTTACAAATAACGTGTCGACATCGTTAATATCTCGACCAATATCTGTCATTAGGCTCGCAATTTTTTTACCACTTAAACCAGCATCTACAAGGACCTTGTGCTTAGGCGTTTCAATATACGTGACATTTCCCGCACTACCGCTTGCAAGAACACTAATCTTCATATCGTCTGTTCCTTCATCCATTACTTGCCTGCGCCTCTATCCTTTTAATCTTCATTTAATTTAAAATATCAGTGCTATCCTTCATAATCGCTCCTGAAAATGAATTAACTTGCTTGTATTGTGTCACACCATTACTTGGATTCTTAACAGCTACTATCCAAACTGGAATATAGACGCTATATTTTTTATCCAAACTGAGCAACTCAGCATATCCTAACTTAGACCATTTAACCTTACTTTTACTTGCAAATTGATTATATTGATACAATATCAGTATTGCTTGTTGTTGACTAATAATTGACTCATTTTCACGTAATTTTTCTGTATTTGCCATATACGTTTGTGAATAGCCACTAATTTTATTATTTTGAATTGTAAATTTAATTAGTCCAACATTTGAGTAAACCATTTTATCGTAAACAACCTGCGAATACACGACACTTGTCTCTGTTGAAAGACTACTGTTATAGCGATAATTATCTCCATGTAGAATTAAAGTATTATCACTCATAATTGTCTTATCAATTGTTTTATTTGGACTTTCACTATCTGTGATATTAATTGGTGTCCCAAAAATACTAGATAATTTATTGTCTTTATATGTTGTAACTTGGGATTGCAGCTGTTTAGCATCATTCTTTAATACATCAGATGCTTTATTAGACATATATACACCAGTCTCTTTTTTATTTGAGATACTGCCGTATTTAATGTCATCTTCTCGCATCTCTTTAAGCGTTGTACCGGTTTTTGTTGTCCCAGGTGATGATCGACTCGAAATTTCAATTTGTTGATTTTGTCGTAATGAGGTGAATAAAAAGATATTTAAACCAAGAAAAACAATAATAAAAATAATTTGAATTCGTCTAAAATCCAATTAATTCACCTCCCTAATCTGTTTGTAGTAATTCAGTATAACTTTTCCATTTATCTTGATATCGGATATACCAAGTGGGTTCTAGGTTGACTACCAAATCTGAATCAGAACTTGATACCCAACGATAACCTAATTGAATATCTGAAATATCCGCATCTTTATACCCTGCCGTAACCAAGCTACTTAACACTTCTTCTGTACTTGGTAACGTAACATCTGCTTTTCCAGATGGAACAGCAATTTGTAACGTCAATAATGAAAAATCAATTTTATTTCCACCATTATCTAGTCGCTCAACTTCAATCACACCGTGTTTGGTTTGATTAAAAATCGGAAATCCTTCAATATAACTTCTGAATGTTGTTGTCATAGACTTACCATTAAATTGGTAGAAGTGAATATTATCTAATCCGATACCTGTATTTTTAATACTCGTATAACTTTCAGTTAAAGCATTACCACGACTCGTTTTTTGTTTCGCATCTGAATTTTCATCATCTTCATATGAAACCAAATTTGTCGTATTTTGAACCGTTAATTGTCGATCAGAACCATCATAGTAAGTTATTGTCTTTTTACTTTCTTTAACGTTGACCGATGAACCATCTTTTTGTCCTAATAGATTAGCAACATACTTACTAGCCGTTTGCTTATCCACTAAATACCTAAAACGAGCTATATTAAAATCTTGATTATAATACATAAAAATATCATTATTATGCAGTTTAAATGTAACTGATAATTTCGATAACGTTTCATTTTGTACAACATCATCAATTGTTTTACCTTTATTATAGGCATCATTTAACGAAATCTCATAAATTTTTTTATCCTTGTCACTCAACAGATAAATACTTTTCTTATTATCACGCGGAATAAGAACACGGTTAATAAGTCGTGTTTTATAATTTTGATTTTGCTGATTAAATACTTGATTAAATAACCCAACCGTAATTTCATCTGAGTAACTAAGAACCAATTGATTTTTTGCATTTAAAAACGTTAAATAATCATTTTTATTTTTAATCGGAACTTCTGATATAGACGTTTCTTTCCAAGTACGTATCTTTTTTTGAATATTTGAAATGATATTAATTTTTTCACTATATAAAACATTTTGTTGCTGATTATCATTATAAATAACAGACGTTGGTGCATATACTTCGCTCAATTTAGTACTCTTTGTTAACTCTGTCTGCGTTGAATTTGTAGCTTTCGTCGATTCACTTTTACCATTCCATGTCGGATTTGTCCAAATGACCCATGATAAACCGATACTTGTCATAATTAATAAAAATAATAGTGTTGGTAAAATAAATCTATTCAATTTCATCCCACAGGTCCTCCTCATATGATTCATAAGGCAATGAAATATAGAATGTTGAACCCTTGCCTTCCGAGCTATCTAACCAAATTTTACCTTTATGCATTTCGACAACCTCTTTTGAGATAGCTAGGCCTAATCCAGTTCCACCTTGAGCTCTCGATCTAGCTTTATCCACACGGAAAAAGCGATCAAAAATATGCGCTAAATCTTTTTTAGGTACACCAAGGCCCTCATCAGAGATACTCAAAATAACGTGCTTATGTGTCTCCAATAAACGACAAGTTATTTCTCCACCATCAGGTGAATATTTAATGGCATTATTCATAATATTATCAATGACTTGCACAATTTTATCAGTATCTAATTCAACCCATAAATCACGTTTAGTAAAATCACGTTTAATCGAATACTTTTTGCCTGACCCATCGTCAGCATTAATCATCATATCGAATCTATCCAGAACATAACTATACAGTTCATTCAAGTTAACTAATTCAAGTTCTAACTTAGATGTTCCTGAATCCATTCGTGACAAATTTAGTAAGTCATTAATCATACGCATCATACGTTCTGTTTCATTCTGTGTAACTTTCAAGAAACCTGGTGCAACTTCTGGATCTTTCCATGCACCATCGTTTAATGCCTCAATATAACTCTTCATACTCGTCAAAGGCGTTCTTAATTCATGAGAAACATTAGAAACAAAGCTTTCACGTTCACGTTCTATCTTTTGTTGTTCTGTGACATCATGAAGTACACAGACAAGACCACTAATAAAGCCAGATTCTCTTTGTATTAATGAAAAATAAGCATTCAAAATTTGTTCATGTTCTACATCAGATAAATCAATCATAATTTCATCTTGATTTTCTAACAAATCACGTAAAGTATACTGACTACGTAAATCAAGAATATCCAAAATTGATACTCCTATTGAGTCATTTTCATTTTGATCTAATAAGGTAGAGGCCGCTTCATTCATAATGATAATATTTCCGCGACGATCCGTCGCAATTACACCATCTGTCATGTGCGATAGAACACTATCTAAACGACGACGTTCAGCTTCAGATGATTCTTGTGCCTCTTCAACACGAACAGATAAGTTATTAACCGCATCTGCTAATTGTCCTAGTTCATCATTAGAATAGACACGAACTTTTCCGGAGTAATCTCCGCGAGAAATTCGAATCGTTTGCTTTTTCATCTCATCAATCGGACGAGTTATTGCCCGGGAAATAACTATCGTTATCAAAAGGACTAAAACAGCTGCAAAAAATGACGCGGTCACGAAAATAACCGTGATATCGTTAATATTTGAGTATAAGCTTTCCAGATTGGCCTTAACGTATGTAACCCCAACTGTCGTTGTTACATTTCCTGCTGTACTAACTAGTGGCACAATTGAAACATAGTAGCGCTTATCGCTAGATTCATCATAAATCTTCTTTTCAAATGTTTTAGGTGTATATAACACTTGCTTAATTGTTGCATCTGTCGTTTTTTGTCCCACAACAGTTTGATTATTAAAATCACTACTCCCGCGAATTGTGCCCTTACTATCAATCACTCGAATTTCTGTGATACTTGAATTACTAACATCTTCCAATATTTTTTTGATATCTCTATCACCAGCAGCTGTATCTGTTTTTGCTAAATCCTTCGTAATCGAATTAGTAACATATATAGGTAACTGGACTTGTTGCTTAAAGGTATCTAAGTTTTGCTGTTCTAATTGCCTAACAAAATAAGCCCCGACAATTTCCAACGTTATTAAAATTAATAACGCAAAAATGAGGGCTATTTTAAATTGAATAGATTTAAAAAAACGAATTTTTTGATTCATTTTCATCGTTATTCCCCTACTCTATTCTAAATCTGGATTTTTCATATAGTATCCAACACCACGACGTGTTACCAACCACTCTGGATGGCTTGGATTATCTTCAACTTTTTCTCTTAAACGACGCATTGTAACATCAACCGTTCTGACATCACCGAAGTAATCATAACCCCATACCGTCTGTAGTAAATGTTCTCTAGTCATAACTTGTCCTAGATGTTGTGCTAAATAATGTAATAATTCAAATTCACGATGTGTTAATTCAATTTTTTCATCATATTTTGAAACCATATATGCTTCAGGATGAATGGTTAATTGTCCAACTTGTATTTCACTATTTTGTGGTTGTTCTTCTGTTTGAACACTCTCAATTGTTTTTTGTCTTCTTAAATTAGCTTTAACTCTGGCCACTAGTTCACGGTTAGAGAAAGGTTTTGTTACATAATCATCTGCACCTAATTCTAGACCTAAGACCTTATCGATTTCTCCATCTTTAGCTGTAACCATAATGATTGGCATATCGTAAGTTTTTCTAACTTGACGAGCAACTTCTAAACCATCCACTTTTGGTAACATTAAATCTAATAAAATTAAATCCGGTTCAACTTCTTTAACTTTTTCTAAGGCTTCTTCACCATCGTAAGCTGTATAAACGTCGTATCCTTCTTTAGTTAAATTAAATTTAACGATATCAGAAATTGGTTTTTCATCGTCGACAACTAATATTTTTTTCATATGTGGATCCTCCTTATAGGAAGCTGTAAAATTAAATCTAGATACAACTTCTTAACCCTCCATTATTATAGCCTATTCAATCATCATTGCCAAACACAGTGATTAAATTTACCCAAATCCTTTTTCGAAAAGTTATTGTCTTTTATTAGTATATATGATAATATATTTAACGTTGATGAATTATTATTAATGGTTTGGGTGGTTAGCTCAGTTGGTAGAGCAACGGACTCTTAATCCGTGGGTCTAGGGTTCGAGCCCCTAACCACCCATGGGTGCCAAACCCAACATATCGCAAGATATGTTGAAGCATCTAGCTGCGGCTAGGTGCTTTTTTTGTGTTCTCATTTACTTATTGATGTTTCACGTGAAACAAAAAAAGAGAAACCCTATCGGATTTCTCTTAACTAGATTTAAATCTTATTATTTGTTCAACGCTATTTAACCCGGTCATCATCTTTATTTACTACCTGAGAGGTCGTTTTTTTAACGGCATCTACCCCATCTGTTGTTTTTTCTTTAATAGTACTACCTGCATCAGATACACGATCTTGTAAACTTGTTTGTGAATCATCAAATTCTTTTGGTGTTTGAATGTCTACTACTTCAACATTCAACTCAATTAAAGCTAAATCTGTTGTTTCCTTTACTTGTTTATTAATAA
This sequence comes from Dellaglioa sp. CoH-56-MRSF-11, assembly GCF_056782135.1. The sequence continues at coordinate 58,649 of NZ_JBXAYE010000001.1, forward strand.
CTTCCGTTAACTGTTTATAAATATCATGTGCATTGTGCCCATATGCCATAATAATATTTAAATCAACCGCAACTTGTTCCTTGCCAACCTCAACGCCGATGCCATCTGTTGGATTATCACTATTTACAAGTTTATTTTTAATATTTGCGACAAATCCACCATCCACACCCAAGAGACCAGATACATTTTCAATTGCATAACCGACTATTTTTTGAATAACCTTGTCATCAAATGTCAATGTCCCCTTTGGTTCAGTCTTTGTTCCCTGCGTATTTGTTTTTTCTGTAGTCATAATTAAGACTCCTTTCGATTTTTAAAATAATCAATTTTTCCGCGTGAAAATTTTTGAAATAAATGACAGATCAATATCATATTCTTTAAATAGATAACCAATCCATCCTGCTAACAGTGTCACAATCATAATGATAATCGTCTTCCAAAATCCTACAGTTACAAGTAACGAGGATATGATAAATCCTAGAGCACTACCAACTCCAATATTAATTGACATTTTATCTTTCATTTATGCACACTCCCTCTTAAACTACCCGTGTAACTTTACGTTTTGAATTTGATTTTTTACTTACCTTAATATCTACTTTGATAGGAATATGACTAGATCCAGCTAATAGATCATTGAGATTCTCAGTTAATTCACTCGTAATACGAGGTAATTGTCCAACTGTAGACTGTTGGTAAACTGAATCTGCAACAATATGGATCTTTCGCTGACGTCGTGTATTCTTCAACGTAACTTTAATATTAGATAAGTCTTCACTAGACAACTTTGTCTTGATAAATTGGCTAATACCCTGGTTACTTAAAGCAAGTCTTCCTTCTTTAGTTTGCTTCAAAGGAATATCTGGTAGTTGCGCAGGCCACAAAAGTATTAACAAAAATATGAAGACTGTTAATAGCAATAACACAATCCCATAATAGAAGATAAAATCGTTACTCTGAAAATTTGTACTAACGTTAAAATGTTCAAGCATTTTAGTTATTTTCTCAATTATTTCTGGCCAAATCAGCAAGCTAAGCCCAATCAAGTATCCGAGGCTGACTATACTCAGAATAATTTTTTTACTCTTCTTCATAAACATACCTCTCTCTTGACTTGATTTACTTCCTTGCTTTTATACCAAATATAGCTGAAACAATTAAAACTAAAATTATCGCACCAATGATAGAAGGGATAATTGCCATTCCTGCCAAGCTAGGTCCCCAATGACCAAGGACACTTTGACCAAGAGCTGACCCAACTAGTCCAGCGATGATGTTACTTATCCATCCCATCGACTCACCGCGATTAGTAATCGCCCCTGCAACAGCACCAATAATAGCACCTACAATTAATGACCAAATCATAATATGTTCCTCCTTTGTTTATATTAAATAGTTATTTATTATATTAACTATTCGTTATATGTAATATACCATTATTTGAAATCGCTTGCAAATGAAACGATTTTATTACGCTCAATCTATGAAACTTAATGAATCTCTTTCCCAGGTACTTAAACTTATATACACCAAAAAATAAAGATAAATAACTATCTTTGTTTTCCTCGTTGCTTAATTAATCACATAAAGTTAAACAAAATAAGATCTATGAATATCTGAGTGAATAAGATGAACTGATAGGTACTATACTCACAAGATAAGCCTATTATTTATCTAACTTCGGCTAATAAAAAGAAATAAAAAAAACTCGCACTGCTTATTGTAAGCAGTGCGAGAACCCAATGAAATTACTATTTCTTTTTACGTTTGTCCATAACTTCATCTATTTTTTCTGCAACATCATCTTTGACATCTTCTAATTTATCTTTCGCTTTACCAAGGAAACCTTCCGCTTTACCTTTAACTTCTTCTTGCTTGTCTCCTGTCAATTTACCTTTAGTTTCTGTTACTTTACCCTTAATTTGATCTTTCTTTGCATCTAATCTATCTTCATTTGTCATCATGTTTCCTCCTCATAATATATTTGTCTACATACCGATAGTAACATCCAAAGAAAGCGTATGCAACATATTCGACTTATCAAATATATAAGTTATATAAATTTTTAAGCTCTAATTAATTAAGGTTATTTATCTACTTAGTTATTGATTAAATAAAAAAAAATCAAAGTATTAACTTTGACTTTTCTCACATTACTATCAACCTATTACTTATTTATGCCCAAACATCATCTAAAACATTTGTTTGATCACGATCGGGTCCAACTGAGAATGTTGAAATTTTAACATCAACGATTTCTTCAATACGTCTAATATAATTTCTAGCATTTTCAGGTAATTCTGCAAGAGTTTTCATTTGAGTAATATCTTCAGTCCAACCAGGTAATGTTTCATATACTGGTTTACATTGAGATAATTCTTTAAAACTAGCTGGATAACGATGAATAATTTCACCATTTAATTCGTATGCTGTACAAATTTTAACTTCTTTTAATCCAGTTAAAACATCAATACTGTTTAAACATAAGTTAGTCAATCCTGAAACACGTTTGGAATGATTCATAACAACACTATCAAACCAGCCAATACGACGTGGACGTTTTGTTGTTACACCATATTCATGTCCAACTTCACGGATAGTATCACCGATTTCATCTAATAGTTCAGTTGGAAAAGGACCATCCCCTACACGTGATGTATAGGCTTTGCAGACACCAACAACTGTATTTATTTGAGCAGGTCCAACACCAACACCGACTGTTGCGCCACCTGCAATTGGATTTGAAGAAGTTACAAATGGGTACGTTCCATGATCAATATCTAACATAACACCTTGTGCACCTTCAAATAAGACTTTCTTACCAGAATCTAGTGCATCATTAATAATAACTGACGTGTCCATTACGTATCGTTTCAAACGTTGGCCATAGGCAAAATATTCTTCAAAAATATCATCAAATTCAAGTGGTTCATGATCATATAATTTTGTAAATTCACGATTTTTTTGTTCTAAATTATTTTTTAATTTTGCTGAGAAAGTTTCTTTTTCCATTAAATCAGCAATTCTAATACCAATTCTAGCAGCTTTATCCATATAAGCTGGTCCAATACCTTTATTAGTCGTCCCAATCTTATCTTCTTTTTTAGCAGCTTCTTGTAAGCCATCAAGTAGAATATGGTATGGCAAAATAACATGAGCGCGGTCAGAAATACGTAAATTATCTCCTTTAACGCCGAGTTTTTGTAGATAATCAAGTTCTTCACATAAAGCTTTAGGATTCACAACAACCCCATTACCAATGATACTTAATTTATCTTGAAAGAAAATACCTGATGGAATCAAATGTAATTTGTAAGTGTTGCCTTCAAATACAATTGTGTGTCCGGCGTTATCGCCACCTTGATACCGTGCAATAACATCGGCATTTTGACTTAAGAAATCTGTAATTTTACCTTTTCCTTCATCGCCCCATTGGCTACCTACTACAACTACTGATGACATATTTTCATCCACCTCATAATTTATATTTTAAATTCATAAATACAATCCTAGAATATTATAGCAATAAAGCAGTTCAAATACAACTAAAATACGAACGTTTGTATTTTATATAAACATTTATCAACTATATAACGAACGTTTCTCTTTTTATTCAAAAAAAATATCCCACTAAGGAATATTTTCTAGCCTTCTGGTCTATAGGCAAGTGACGAGAATTTATTATATGATTTAACAAATAATAATTTAACTGTACCTCGTTCGCCACCACGGTTTTTTTCAATAATAACTTCAACTTCACCAACATTTTGGTCATCTTCATCCCTTGGATCAGGTAGATTCCCGTCTTCATCTTCATCAGTATCGCGTTCATAATAATCATCTCGATACAAAAATGCAACAATATCTGCATCTTGTTCAATAGAACCAGATTCACGAATATCTGATAACACTGGTCGTTTATCTTGGCGTTGTTCAACACCACGGGATAATTGAGACAATGCAATAACTGGAACACTTAATTCTTTCGCTAATTTCTTCATTTGACGAGAAATTTCTGAGACTTCTTGTTGTCGACTTTCGCGTCCTGAACCTTCAATCAACTGTAAATAATCAACAACGATTAACCCTAGTCCACCTTTTTCCTTCGCTAATCGACGGCATTTTGCCCGAATTTCAGCCATCTTTGACCCAGCAGTGTCATCAATAAAGATATTAGCCTTTGATAATGAATTCATTGCCACAATCAAATTTGACCATTCTGATTCGTCTAATTGTCCCGTTCGTAAGTGATTCGCATTAATACTACCTTCAGCACATAACATACGACTAACTAATGATTCTGCTGACATTTCTAAACTAAAAATAGCGACAGTTTCATCAGTTTTAGTTGCTACGTTTTGAGCAATATTCAACGCAAAAGCTGTTTTACCAACAGCCGGACGAGCAGCTAAAATGATTAACTCATCTGGATGTAACCCGGCAGTCATTTTATCCAACTCTGGATAACCTGTCGACAATCCAGTAATTGTATCGCCTTCTTTAGCTAACTTTTCAATATTTGTAAATGTACTTTTTAATACATCAGCGATAGCTTGAAAACCACTACTATTTCTTTTTTCAGATACGCTCATAATTTCACGTTCAGCATTATCTAAAAGCGTTGCAACATCATCATCTTGTGATAAACCCTTAGTTGCAATAGATGTCGCTGTCGCAATTAAGCGTCGAATCATTGATTTTTCTTCAACAATTTTAGCATAATACTGAACGTTCGCAGCCGTTGGTACAGAGCCAGCTAATTCAACAATATAGCTAACACCGCCAATATCATCCATTTGATTTTTAGAAGTTAAATTATCTTGAATCGTAACAATATCAATAGCTTCATCTTTATCATTCAGATCCACCATAGCCGCAAATATCAATTGATGGCGACGTTGATAGAAGTCTTCGGGCTCCAAGTATTCCATTGCCTCAACAAGAGCATCACTCTTTAAAAAGACAGCGCCCAAAACGGCTTGTTCCGCTTCAATATTCTGTGGTGGCGTTTGGTCTGTTAATAGTTCATTATTCATTTTATCGTGTTCTCCTTACTTCTAAAATCAAGAAAAAAGCTGGACAAAATCAAATTTTGCCAGCTTTTCAAATAAATACTACTTTAGTTATTAGCCGAAACATGAACACGAATCATTGCTGTTACATCAACATGTAACTTAACAGGTACATTCGTGAATCCTAAGGCACGAATTGGTTCTGGTAGTTCAACTTTACGTTTGTCGATTTTAATTCCGTATTGTTTTTCCATAGCTTGTACAATTTGCTTGCTAGGAATTGAGCCAAATAAACGGCCATCTTCGCCCGCTTTAGCTGTTAATTCAACAACTGTCTTATCATCTTCTAAAACGATTTTTTCATCTTTAGCTTCTTTTAAAATTTCTTCAGCTTTTTTTTCTTCAGCTTTTTGTTGTCCCTTTAAAGAACTCATTGCTGAATTTGTAGCTAATTTTGCTTTACCATTTTTAATTAAAAAATTTTGAGCATAGCCGCTTGGTACTTCTTTAATTTCTCCACGTTTACCTTTTCCGCGAACATCTTCTAAAAATATAACTTTCATAATCAACTACTCCTTAATTTCATCTTTTTTTGTCGTTAAAATATTAACTAATTGTTCTGCAGCTTCACTTACACTCACACCAGTTAACTGAGTCGCAGCATTTGATAAGTGACCGCCGCCGCCCATTTGTTCCATAACAACTTGAACATTAGTCGTCCCTGTACTTCTAGCAGAGATACTAACACGATTTTCTGATCGTTTTGTGACAACAAATGACGCTGATACACTTGAAATAGATAATAATGAATCTGCTGCCTGTGCTGCTGTAACTGGGTCATAAATCGTATCATCTTCACCCACACATAATGCTAAATCAGTATTAATGAACTCTACTTTATCAATTAAATGATTACGCTTCAAGTAACTATCAACATTTTCTTTCATAAAGTTTTGAACCATTGTTGAATCAGCCCCAACGGACCTTAAATAACTGGCTGCATCAAATGTTCGTGTACCCGTCCTTAATGAAAACGACTTCGTATCAATAATAATTCCCGTTAACATCGCAGTTGCTTCAATTTTATTAATTGGTTCACTATCTTTTGATTGATATTCAAACATTTCAGTAATCAGTTCACAGGTTGATGATGCATAAGGTTCAATATAAACTAACATTGGATTTTCAGGGAATTCTTCTCCACGACGATGATGATCAATAACCATCAGACGATTTTTAAGTTTTTCATACAATTCAGGACTACCAGAAATAGAGGGTTTAGAATGATCAACCATCACCAGTAAACTCTGTTCTGTTGCTTTTTCTACTGCTTCTTCAGGTGTAATAATATTATATTTGATATCAGGATATTGATCTAACTCTTCCATCAATCGTTGTACATCTGAATGAATAGCGGTTTGATCTAAAACAATCCAACATTTCATATTATTCATCAAAGCGATTCGTCTAATGCCCAAACAAGCTCCTACAGAGTCCATATCTGGGCTCTGATGTCCCATAACGAAGACTTGGTCCATTGGTTTCATTATTTCTTGTAACGCTTGAGAAATCATTCTAGCACGAACCCGAGTCCGTTTTTCCATCGGATTAGTTTTACCACCATAAAATCTTGCTTGCTCTTCAGGTGATTTAACGACAACTTGATCCCCACCTCGACCTAAAGCAAGATCTAAATTGCTTTGAGCTAATTTTGCAAGTGAATTCAAATCGCCATCGCCATAGGCAATTCCCATGCTCAATGTGAGCGGAAAGTTTTGTTTGGATGTCCGATCGCGAATTCGATCTAAAATTTTAAATTTTTCTTCTTCAATTTGTTGTAAAGAATGGGCATGAACTAAAATAAAAAATCGATCTGAATCCGTTCTTTTTAAATACATCCCATAACGACGCGCCCAATTAGATAACTCATTTGTGACAAAGTTACTTAAATTAGAAACATTCTTATCTGACATAGATTGCGTTACTTCATCATAATTATCTAAGAACACTTGACCGATAACAACGCGCTCTGCTTCAAATTCTTTTTCAATTGATGAATAACGCGTAATATCCATCAGGTAAGCAACATGAATATCATTTTGTATGATCATTTCAAAATCTTTTTCATGCCATGTTACTTTCACCAAGCCTTTAGTCTCAGCGTTATCTGTAATAATCGTCGATAACGATTCATCGACGCTCTCTATTTTCTTACCTAAAATATCATTTTTTTCAAAATAAGGTTGTAAGTATGGATTAACCCACTCAATCTCATTTTGTTCGTTAAAAATCAAAATACCAATTGGCATTTTGATAAGCGCTTCTTGTTCACTACGTTTAATACGATATGATAATTCCGATATATATTCATTAGTATTTGCCGTAATTTGGGACATAATATACATACTTGCGCTGGTAGCACCCAACGCAATAATTAACAATATAAGTCCTAAAAATAAATTAACTGTAAAAGACAGAACAACACTAAATAAAGACATAATTACGATAAAAATCGCAATCCATCTTAAGCGTTCATTCTTCAAAAAACTGGGAAGTTTCTCGTTTGAAAGGAACTTTTTCATAGTATCTCCTCATCTGTAAATCCTAGATGTTATCTATTTTATCACATTCCCCATTTACCTGCACAAATCTTGCTGATAGTACAAAAAAAGGGAAGACTATTTGCATAGTCTTCCCTAGATATTACTATTCTTCTGAAACGAATGGTAATAAGCCCATAATACGTGAGCGTTTAATTGCAATTGTTAAACTGCGTTGGTTTTTAGCGCTTGTTCCCGTAACACGACGAGGTAAAATCTTACCACGTTCTGAAATGAAACGTTTTAACAAGTCTGTATCTTTATAATCGATATAATCGATGTGGTTAGCTGCGATGAAGTCAACTTTACGTCGACGACGTGCGCCACCGCCACCACCTCTACGTTGTTGTTGTTGTGCCATGTGAGTTTCCTCCTCTAATTAGAATGGTAGGTCGTCATCAGAAATATCAATTTGTTGGCCATTATTTGCAAATGGATCAACTGTTGCTGAATCATTAGATTGCGTTGTGTTTGAATTATTATTCGAACTTGCGCCACCAAATGGGTTAGCATTGTTATTTGATGATGAACTTGATTGAGGAGCGCTGCTTTGATTATTAGCGTTACCTTGTTGTTGGCTTGATTGAGATTTTGATTCAAGCAACGAAAAGTTTTCTACGACAACTTCAGTAACATACACGCGAGTTCCTTGTTGATTATCATATGAACGCGTTTGAATTCGTCCATCGACACCAATTAAAGAACCTTTATGCGTAAAGTTAGCGAAGTTCTCGGCTGCTTTTCGCCAGATAACACAGTTAATAAAATCGGCTTCACGTTCGCCAGAAGCGTTCGTGAATTGTCGATTAACTGCAACTGTAAAAGTTGCAACTGCAGCACCACTAGCTGTGTAGCGTAAATCAGGGTCTCTTGTTAAACGTCCGACAAGTACTGTTCTATTAATCATAATGTATTGCTCCTCTCCGTTATTTTATTAAAATGAATTATTTTTCATCTCTGTTAATGATCATATGACGCAAGATTCCTTCATTAATCTTTGAAAGACGATCAAATTCGTTAATTGCGATATCGTCATCGGCTGTAGCATTAATGATATGGTAGATACCTTCATTATAACCGCTGATTTCGTATGCAAGACGACGTTTTGACCAGTCTTTTGAAGTAACGATTTCTGCACCATTACTTGTTAAAATACCATCGAAACGTTCGATCAAAGCTGCTTTAGCTGCTTCATCAAGATCGGTACGGATGATATAAGTAATTTCATATTTACTCATGACTGTTTACACCTCCTTATGGACTTTAGGTCCTTACCTCGTGGCAAGAACAAGGAAAGTTATCTATTTAATGCCATAGACACTTACGAACTAAAATTATATCACTGCCATTCACTTAAAGCAAGAAAATCCTAATTAACTACACACTTATTAAGTACGCCGTTAATTAGGATTTTATTTTATTTTTTTAATTTAGTTTATTCTAAGTCATTTGTTTCACTTTCAACGTCTGATACAACTGCATCTAAAATAGTAGTTGTTTCTTCAGGAGTAGCTTCAACTTTTGCCATTGTTGCAACTTTAGCATTCTCATCAATTCGAATTAAATGAACTCCTAAAGTAGCACGGCCCGTTTTTGACACGTTCTTCACATTAAAGCGAATCATAACACCTTGATCCGTAATTAACATGATATCTTCATCACCTTGAACGGTTGCTAACCCAGCAATTGGTCCATTCTTTTCAGAAATGTTAGCTGTCTTAATTCCTTTTCCACCACGGCCTTTAATTGCATAAGCCGAAGCGGGTGTTTGCTTACCGTATCCTTTTTCAGAAATGATAAATACGTGACTATCAGCAGCTAATAAATCAGCTCCTACAACGTAATCATCTTCTCTTAACCGAATACCACGAACACCAGAAGCAGAACGACCCATTGAACGAACATCATTTTCAGCAAATGATACTGCGTAACCTCGATGCGTTCCAATAATCATATTCTGCGTGCCATCTGTGATAGCAACGTTAATTAATTCATCTTCATCATGCAATTTAATCGCTTTTAAACCATTATTTCGTATGTTAGAAAATTCTGACACCGGTGTTCTCTTAACTGTTCCGTTAAGCGTCGTAAAGAAAAGATAACGTTCATCATTTTCTTGCTTGCTTACGTTGATAACAGCTTGGATTTTCTCACCAGAATTAACCCCTAAAAGATTAATGACAGGAATTCCTTTAGCTGTGCGTCCATATTCAGGAATTTCATACCCCTTCATACGGTACACTTTACCAGCATTCGTGAAGAATAGTAGGGTATCATGCGTTGATGTCGACACAAGATGTTCAATAAAGTCATCATCATGAACACCCATACCTTGAACGCCACGGCCACCACGGTTTTGTGCTTTGAATTCATCAGTTGCAAGACGTTTTACATAACCGTTATGCGTTAATGTAATCATAACTTCTTCTTCTTCAATCAAATCTTCATCTTCAAGATTCAATACTTCGCCAATTAATAATTCAGTACGACGTTCATCACCAAATTTAGCTTGTAAATCTAACAATTCTTGATAAATAATATCATGAATACGTGAGTCATGAGCCAAAATATCTTCAAAATCAGCGATTGATGCCATTAAATTTTGATATTCTTCTTCAATTTTTTCACGTTCTAAACCAGTTAAACGAACTAATCGCATATCTAAAATAGCTTGAGCTTGTTTATCTGATAAACCATAATTACCCATCAATTGATTTTTAGCAAGTTCACCCGTATTTGAGCTACGGATAATTCTAATAATTTCATCAATATGATCGAGTGCAATTCTTAAACCTTCAAGGATATGTGCGCGAGCACGTGCCTTTTTCAATTCAAATTGCGTACGACGACGGATAACTTTTTCTTGATGTTCAAGGTAATAAACAAGCATTTCCTTTAAACTTAGAACTTTTGGAATACCATTAACGATTGCTAGCATATTAAAACTGAAAGATGTTTGTAATAACGTTAATTTATAAAGGTTATTCAACACAACTGAAGCACTCATATCACGACGAATATCGATCACAATTCGTAATCCTTCACGATCAGACTCATCATTAATATCAGTGATACCTTCAATTTTTTTATCACGAGCTAAATCAGCAATACGTTCAATTAAACGTGCTTTATTAACCATGTAAGGAAGTTCATCAACGATAATACGTTCTTTACCATTCTTTTGTTCTTCAATTTCAACTTTTGAACGAATTGTTATTGTTCCCTTACCTGTTTCGTAAGCTTTACGAATACCAGATTTACCTAGAACAGTAGCCCCAGTTGGAAAATCAGGACCAGGGATAGCCTCCATCAAATCAGCCACAGTTGCATCAGGATTATCCATCAAAATATGTAATCCAGAAATAACTTCTGACAAATTATGTGGCGGAATATTCGTTGTCATACCAACGGCAATACCTGTTGCACCATTAACTAATAAGTTAGGAAAACGCGCAGGTAAAACAACTGGTTCATGTTCACTGCCATCGTAATTATCCATGAAATCAATGGTATCTTTATTGATATCACGCATCATTTCAACAGCTATTTTACTCATTCTAGCTTCAGTATAACGCATAGCAGCAGCGCCATCACCATCGACAGAACCAAAGTTACCATGCCCATCAACTAACATGTAACGGTAACTAAAGTCTTGGGCCATACGAACCATCGCTTCATAAATCGATGAATCACCATGAGGATGGTACTTACCCATAACATCCCCAACAATTCTAGCTGATTTTTTGTATGGTTTATCAGGCGTAATCCCTAATTCACTCATCCCGTATAAAATACGACGATGGACAGGTTTCAACCCATCTCGAACATCAGGAAGTGCACGAGCAACAATAACGCTCATAGCATAATCCAAGAATGATTTTTTCATTTCTCCGGAAAGATTAACATCTTTTATCCGGCTTGTAGCTGGTAATTCTTCTGCCAAAATTTTCAACCTCCTTTACGACTAAGTTTTTAAATATCTAAGTTTTCTACGTAAGTGGCATTTTTTTCAATAAATTCACGTCTAGGTTCTACACGATCACCCATTAACATATTAAAGACATCATTAGCTTCAATGGCATCGTCGACGTTAACACGTAATAAACGACGAGCATCTGGATCCATAGTTGTTTCCCACAATTGAGAAGCATCCATTTCTCCAAGACCTTTATATCGTTGAATAACGGGTTTTGGTGTTGGTGCCAATTGCCCTTGAATTTCTTCTAATTCTTCTTCAGTATCGACATAACGAATCATCTTACCTTGTCTAATTTGATATAAAGGTGGTTGCGCAATATACACGAATCCTGCTTCAACAAGTGGACGCATGTAACGATAGAACAGTGTTAATAATAACGTTCTAATATGGGCACCATCGACATCAGCATCAGTCATAATAATTAATTTATGATAATTAGCTTTTTCAACATTAAATTCGCCACCAAAACCTGTTCCCATAGCTGTAAATAATGAACGAATTTCTTCATTGGCTAAAATTTTATCTAAACTTGCTTTTTCAACATTCAAAATCTTACCACGAATCGGTAAGATAGCTTGTGTTAACCGTGAACGACCCTGTTTAGCTGAACCGCCGGCTGAATCACCTTCGACGATAAATAATTCACTAATTGCAGGATCTTTACTTGTATTATCAGCTAACTTACCGGGTAAGTTACTGATTTCAAGCCCACTTTTTTTACGTGTTACTTCACGAGCATGTTTAGCAGCTACTCGAGCTCTAGCAGCTAATAAGCCTTTTTCTACAATAATTTTAGCTTCTTTAGGATTTTCCATTAAAAACTTAGTAAAATGTTCAGAGAAAGTACGATCAGTAACCGTACGCGCATCTGAATTACCTAATTTTGTTTTTGTTTGACCTTCAAATTGAGGATCTGGATGTTTAATACTGACAACAGCCGTCAATCCTTCACGAACATCTTCACCAGAAAGATTAGCATCATTTTCTTTCATAAGATTATTTTTACGAGCGTAATCATTTATAACCCGGGTTAAGGCTGTCTTAAAACCAGATTCATGAGTACCACCCTCATAAGTATGAATATTATTTGTGAAAGTTAATAAATTACTATGATAATCATCTGTATATTGGAGGGCAACTTCAACAATAATCCCTTTTTGTTCACCTTCAACATAGATAGGTTCTGGGAAAATAACATCTTTATTTTTATTTAAGTATTCAACATAATGCTTAATACCACCGGCATAATGGAATTCTTGTAATCCGGGTCCACCATCACGTTTATCATCAATCGTAATTTTAAGGCCTTTATTCAAGAATGCTAATTCACGAATTCGCGTTGTTAATACTTTAATATCATAGACAGTTGTTTCCGTAAAAATATCAGAATCCGGTACAAAATGAACAATCGTTGCATGTTCATTTTCAGGTGCTTCACCTACAACTGACATCTCTGTTTTAACTTTACCGCGAGCAAAGTCCATACCGTAGACTTTACCTTCACGAATAACCTGAACATCTAGCTCAGTTGATAATGCATTAACAACTGAAGCACCAACTCCATGAAGTCCACCAGAAACTTTATAACCACCACCGCCAAATTTACCCCCAGCATGTAAAATTGTAAAAACGGTTTCAAGCGCTGGACGGCCTGTTTTTGCTTGGATATCAACAGGGATACCACGTCCATTATCACGAACTGTTATACTGTTGTCTTTTTCGACAACAACATTAATTTCATCGGCAAAACCAGCCAATGCTTCATCGATACCATTATCAATAATTTCCCAAACTAAGTGATGAAGACCTTGTGAAGCCGTTGTTCCAATATACATACCGGGACGTTTTCTAACAGCTTCAAGTCCTTCTAAAACTTGAATTTGGCTCGCATCATATTCTTTTGCTTTTTCTTCATGTAATTCTTCTGCTATTTCAGCTTGTTTCTCTTGATCAGTCAACTATATGTTCCTCCTCTTCGAGTAAGTTACCTTGATTAATATGAAAAATCTTAGGTTCATTAATTAACGATCTAGCAATACCACTTAAGTTTGGTGTTGTTAAAAATGTTTGAACCTTATTTTGAATCGTCTTCAAAAGATGTGTTTGACGCATATCATCCAATTCAGAAAGAACATCATCCAAAAGAAGGACTGGATATTCCCCAGTTTCCTCTTTCATTAACTCAATTTCGGCTAATTTGACTGATAATGCTGTTGTTCTTTGTTGTCCTTGAGATCCATATGTTTGAACGTTTTTGCCGTTAATTAAAAAACGCACATCATCACGATGTGGCCCAGCTAAGGTTGTCCCTTGAAATATTTCTTTTTTTATTGATTTTTTTAAATCATTTTGTAATTGCGTATACAACTGTTCAATCGTTTTTTCTGACGCGTTTTCCAAATGAGTGGCATACTCAAATGTTAACGTTTCAGCGGACTGTGTAATCTCTTCTTGTAATTGGTTAGCCCAGAATTCAAGTTGTTTAAGAAATATTAAGCGTTGATGTACAATTTCTGCGCCAAAAGCAGCTAATTGATCAGATAATACATCTAAAAAAACTAAATCTTGGTCTTTTTTATGCTGTAACTGTTTTAGATATTGATTACGCTGTTTCAAAATAGTTCGGTATTGACCTAAATTATATAAATAACGTGCATTAATTTGGCCAAATTCCATATCAACAAATCTTCTTCTTACTGATGGGGCACCCTTTACAAGGGCTAAATCCTCTGGTGCAAACAAAATCACATTGAACTGTCCAATGTACTGTGACAATTTGGCCTGTTCAAGATGATTAACTTTAGCTTTTTTACCTTTAGAATTAATTTGAATCTCGAGTGGCAATGACCCTACTTGCTTATTCACCCGACCTTGGATTATCGCAGCTGTCTTATCCCACTTAATCAACTCTTTATCATTATTCGTTCTATGACTTCGAGTCATTGATAACACATAAATTGCTTCCAATAAATTCGTTTTACCCTGAGCATTTTCACCAAGTAATATATTGATTGCTGGTGAAAATGAGATATTTAAATCTTCATAGTTACGATAATCCCTCAAGGTTAAATTTTCTAGATACATTGATAAGCCTACTTTTCGTCCATTGAATGCATCGTAATAATTGCAATACCTGGAACTTCAATAACATCGCCAGGGTATAATTTACGTCCACGTCGGTCTTCTAATTCACCATTTACAAGGACTTCATTTTCACGTAAAAACCATTTTGCTTCGCCACCAGAATTAATAATTGTTTCTGATTTCAAAACTTGTTGTAGCATCATGTAAGGTGTTTCTAAATAAATATCTGATTTCAATTGTCGTCAACCTCCATTTTCTTCCTTTTCTATTATACCTTTTTTTTCGCAAAATTACAATTTCACATCTCATTTTAAGCCGATTTAAGCGATTTAAGTTTTAATTAGTCTTTTTACTCTAAAATTACTTAAAAGGCTATATTTTTAATTAAATGACTACAATTCACTATTGCCTTATTTTTTTAGTCAAAATCAAACCATAAAATTCATTTCTCACTTTTAATATAATTTACCTAAAAAAATAGAGTAAAAACAGTTTTATTGGCTGCTTTTACTCTATTTTTATTAGTTATTCATACACGAACAATTAATTAGAATGTTCGAACTGGTGTAATTAATTGAATAAATTGCGTTGTATCTTCAGTTGGGACTAAGGTAAATGGTCGTAATGGTTGTGTAAACGCAACTTTAATTTCAGTTTGTCCAAATGATCTTAAAGCATCTTTCATATAGTCTGGATTAAATGAAATTTCAAGATCATTTCCTGATAAATTGCTAAATTCTAATGCTTCCTCAACATTACCAACATCAGGCGAGTTACTATAAATGACAACTTTTTGTTCTGCCGTATTAATCGCTAGTTTAACAACGTTATTACGGCTTTCATGTGATAGTAATGACGCACGTTCAATTGCTGATAATAATTTAGGCGCATTAAACTCAATGTCTGTAGCTGATTCTTTAGGAATTAGACGAGTTGTATCAGGATAATTTCCTTCTAATAAACGTGAATAAAATGAGGTATTTCCAAGAATAAAGAGTACTTGGTTTTCTGAAATACGCATTTCAATATCTGGATTAGAATCGTCAATCATTCGTGATAATTCTACTAAAGATTTACCAGGAATAATAACATCATATTTTGCATCGTTTGCGCCTTCCAATGTAATTTTACGTTGGCTCAAACGATGACTATCTGTTGCGACTGCTAAAAACTCACCATTTTCAATGACAAAGTGAACACCAGTTAAAATAGGGCGACTTTCTTGGTTAGAAACGGCAATAACAGTTTGGCTAATAATTTGTTTTAAGATTGATCCCGAAAAAATTAAATTATCATCAGTATCAATTTCTGGTAAGTGAGGATAGTTATTTGCATCTAACCCATTAATATTGAATGAGGCTGATCCAGAAGTAATCTCAGTTTGATAACCATCAGTCACTGTTAATGAAAAAGTATCTTGCGGTAATTTTTTAACAATTTCGCTAAAGAATCGTGCAGGTAGCACAATTTCACCAGTTGATTCAATTGTTAAGTTATTAGATTCATCTTCAACAGATAAAAAAGTTTCAATAGAAACATCTGCATCACTACCTGTTAAAAGTAAACCAGAAGCAGTTAAGACAACTTTGATACCCGTTAATATAGGAATTGTTGTTTTTGAAGAAATAGCTCTTTGAACATCTGTTAATTGTTTAATGAATGCTGATCGATTAATTGTAAATTCCATAGTAAATCCTCCGGTAAGTTTAGTTATTAATTAAGTAATAAAAGAATAGAAGCAGTAGTAGGGCCTGTTAATCATGTTAAGAAATACGTTGGGACCATGTAAATAAAAGAATTCACATGTGGATAACCTGTGAGTAAACAAGCCGCCTTATCCACAATTGCCCACAACTATTATTGGTTAAGTTCACTCTTAAGATCTGAAATTTGACGCTGAAGTTTGTCATCAGTTTCTAACATTACAGCAATTTTTTCGTGAGCATGAATAACCGTTGTATGATCCTTACCACCAAATTCAGATCCAATCTTAGGTAAGGAATTGTCGGTAAGTTCGCGACTTAAGTACATAGCAATTTGACGTGGCATAACAATTGCTTTAACACGTTTTTTTCCTTTTAAATCGCCCACAGTAACGTGGAAATATTTAGCAACCCGATCTTGAACAATAGCAATTGAAATTTCATTTGATTTATCTTTTAAACTTAAGTTTTTTAAGGCATCGGCGGCTAAACTCGTTGTTATTTCTGAGTTTGATAAGGTCGCGTACGCTTGTACTCTAACCAAAGCGCCTTCAAGTTCACGAATATTCGAATCGATTTGGCCAGCAATATAACTTAATGTATCATCTGGTATTTCAAGATTTTCAGCATCAGATTTATTTCTTAAAATAGCAATTCTAGTTTCTAAATCAGGAGGGGTTATATCAACTGAAAGACCCCATTTAAAGCGAGATATAAGACGTTTTTGTAATTTTGGTATTTCGTTTGGTAAACGATCAGATGATAAGACAATTTGTTTTTTATCATCATATAAAGAGTTAAATGTATGGAAAAATTCTTCTTGTGTTGATTCTTTATCGGCAAAAAATTGAATATCATCCACCAGTAAGAGATCAACACTACGATATTCTTTTCGGAAATCTTCGGGCGTATTATTTCGAAGTGAGTTAATGAAGCCGTTAGTAAATGCTTCACTTGTAACGTATTTTACTTTTGCATCAGGATTGTTTAGAAGCATTTGGTGACCAATTGCGTGCATTAAATGGGTTTTACCCAAACCAACACCACCATAGAAAAAGAGCGGGTTGTACAAGCGGCCAGGTTCTTCAGAAACAACCAAAGCAGCAGCGTGGGCCATCTGATTACCTTTTCCAGTAACGAAGGTACTAAAGGTATATCTATCGTTTAATTTGGCATCACGCATAAAGGTAGGGACATTATCGTTATTAGAGTTTGAACTATTTGATACTGCCATATTTGATTGGCCGCCCGCGGTTAATTCACCCTTTATTTTTAAAACGGGATTGATTTCTTCACCAGTTGATTCGTAAAGAAACGCAACAACTTTTGGTGCTAGATGTTGTATCCAGTAAGTTTTATGTAGCTGGGAGGGTAGCTCAATAATAAGGTCGTTATTAATAAATTGTTTTGGTTCAGCTGATGAAATCCAAGTTTCGTAACTAACAGGGTTGAGTTGCGTTTTGAAATAATCAGTCAGTGAGGACCATAAATTTTCGAGAGTAAGCACAAAAAGCCTCCTTGTTTAAATAAATCGTAACTACAGTTTAGCATTTTAAAGAAGGGTTTTCCACAGGTTTAAAAAAATGTGTAAAAAATAATAACAGGGTCATTAATAAGTTTTCCACAGGGGTGGGCATAAAAAGATAAACCAGTTTTGTTTGCCATGTTATCCACAAATGAGTGATTGAAATAAAGTATGTTATTAAAGGATTTTCATTAGTTATTAACAGTTTTTAGTTAAGGGTGTGTATAACTTATTAACAGGCTGTTTATTGTGAAAAAGTGTGTGTTCCGAGTTGTGGACGACAAGATGTGTTTCACAACTCATCCACAACTAAAAAATAAATAGCGAAAAAGTGTGGATAACTAAATTACATTGAATTCTAATAATTTTCTTTCATAGAAGAAAGAAGTATGGTATTATATTCCGGTAAGTGAAATTGACGTCACTGGTATCTTATTTTTATCAAGATACCGATTAGTTGAAACATTAAGTATTTAAGGAGGTGCCTAAATTATGAAAAGAACATACCAACCTAAAAAACGTCACCGTGAACGCGTGCATGGTTTCCGTAAACGCATGAGTACAAAAGGCGGCCGTAACGTCTTAGCACGTAGACGCCGTAAAGGTAGAAAAGTATTGTCTGCATAGACCACTGATTTCAGTGGTTTTTTTTATTACAAAGATACAGTATCTATTTAACTGGAGATATTACATGAGAAAATCATATCGCGTTAAAAAAGAAGCAGAGTTCCAAACAGTTTTTAAAAAAGGTCAATCTTGTGCGAACCGAAAGTATGTTATATATATGATGGAAAAACCAGAACAAGCTCATTTTAGAGTTGGAATTTCAGTTGGAAAACGTATTGGGAATGCTGTTGCTCGTAATTGGGTTAAACGCCGTATTCGTCAATCGTTGTTAGAATTGAAACCAGATCTTAAACAAGATTGCGATTTTTTGGTTATTGCTAGACCATCTGTTGCTTGGTTGTCGCAAGAGGAATCCAAGAAACAATTAACACATGTTTTAAAAATAGCTAAAATTTTAGACTAATAAAGTGAGCGAGGGTATTCTTGTGAAAAAGAAGAGTAAGCGATTTTTAGTCCTATTAAGTATGTTGGGGTTAATGTTAGTCCTAGCGGGATGTAGTACAACACCAATAACGGAAAATAGTACAGGAATTTGGGATGGCGGTATCATCCTCAGTTTCTCTAGGGCTATTATTTTCCTTTCAAAATTATTTGGTGGGAACTATGGTGTTGGTATTATCATCTTTACCATAATCATTAGGGTTATTTTATTACCATTAATGATTTATCAAACAAAAAGTATGCGTAAAACAGCTGAAGTTCAACCTCAATTGAAGGCACTTCAAGCTAAGCATTCTGGTAAAGATGCTGCAACTGTTCAAAAATTACGTGAAGAACAACAGAAATTATATGCAGAAGCAGGCATTAATCCTGTTGCTGGATGTTTACCATTATTAGTACAGATGCCGATTTTATTAGCTCTTTATCAAGCTATTTTGAGAACGAACGTTTTGAAGACGGGTGAATTTTTATGGTTACAGCTTGGTGATAAAGATCCGTACTTCATCTTACCAATTTTTGCTGCAATCTTAACTTACTTTGTTTCTAAGTTGGGTGTTATGTCCCAACCTGAAGCAAACTCAATGTCAACGATGATGGTTTATGGTACACCAATAATGATTCTTGTGACAGCTGTTAACTTACCATCAGCCTTGTCATTATATTGGGTTATTACCAATGCATTCTCAGTTGGACAAACATTGTTAATTAATAATCCATTTAAAATTACACGTGAACGTGAAGAAAAAGTACGTCTTGAAAAAGAAAAAGTACAGGCTATTAAAAAAGCGAAAAAGAAAGCTTATAAGGGCCGTAACAAAAAGTAATTTTTGAAAACCAAAGTCCATTTAGTGGCTTTGGTTTTTTATTTTGGATATAATTACATAAAAGGTTAACAAGAGGAGGATTAAAATTGAGAAAATTAACAAAATCTAATAATAGAATTATTGCTGGTGTTGTCGGTGGTATTGCTGAATTTTTTAACTGGGACCCAACATTAACAAGAATAGGGTACGTTCTTTTAAGTGTCCTGAGTGCAGCATTCCCTGGTATTATTGTTTACATCATATGTGCAATAGTCATGCCAAATGCATCATCAAACTATAGATAACTAAAAATGCGTAACCAGAATATATCTGGTTACGCATTTTTGTTTCACGTGAAACATTTTAGAAAGTTGCTGTATCTGGATCTTGAGCATGACCAACAACACCATCTAGAGAGTTGATTTCTGCCATGTCTTCATCAGATAATTCAAAATCAAATAAATGAGTATTTTCTTCAATTCTGTCAGCATGAACAGATTTGGGAAGTGGTAAGAATCCATTTTGTAATGACCAACGTAAGGTAACTTGTGCAACACTGCGACCAATACGATTAGCAATTTTAACCATTGTTGGTTCCGTAAAGATAGCACCAGTTCCTAATGGGCTATAAGCTTCTAATTGAATATTATGCTTGTGACAATAATCAATTGTCTCTTTGGGAGTATCACCAGGAGCTAATCTAATTTGATTAATCATTGGTGTAATTGTTTGTGTTTCTTCCAAAATTTTAAAATGACGAGGACGGAAGTTAGAAACACCAATGGCTTTAATTTTACCTTCATTATAAAGATCTTCAAATGCACGCCATGTTTCTTGAAGATGACTTTCCCAATTATCTTCACGATAAGCAGCAGGATTTGGCCAGTGAATCAAGAATAAATCAAGGTAATCAACACCTAAATCTTTTAATGTTCGTGCAAATGCTGTTTGTGTTTCATCGTACGTATGAGCTGTATTAGCTAATTTACTTGTTAAAAAGATATCTTCACGAGCAACACCGCTTTCGGCAATACCTTCTCCAACACTACTTTCATTGTGGTACATTTCAGCAGTATCTAAATGTATGTAACCAGAAGCTAATGCTGATTTTACAGATGCTTTAGCAACATCACCACTTGGTGTTTGCCAAGTACCAAAACCAACAACAGGAATTTTGACACCATTTGCTAATTCATATGTGTCTGTTAATTTATTCATAGAATTAATCCTCCGAGTTTTTATATTTAGTATTTTCATTATAGGCTGAGTCCTATAGATTTTGTCAAATGAAAGAACTTTTCAAAAAAATCGTTCTGAAAAAGGGTATAGATAAGGGGTCAATTAGTGCTATAATATAACGATGATAATTATATTTGGAGGATGAACATGCCCATATTTACTGGAAAAAATGTTGATCAAGCTGTGAGTAACGGTTTGGCTGCATTAAAGCTTGAAAAAACACAGATTGAAATTAAAATAATCAATGAAGGTAAGTCTGGATTTTTATTTTTTGGCCGCAAAAAGGCAGAAGTTGAATTAATTGAAAAAAAAATAACAGAAAAACCAGTAAGCAAGAAAATTATTGATGAAAAAAAAGATAGTGTTACATCAAAGCCTCTAACAGCAGCAGAAAAAGCTGCTAGAAGTCAACTTAATGAAAAAGCAGTTCATGATGTTGGTTATTATTTGGCCGACATTACAGAATTAATGGGTATTGATACAGAAATTAATGTTCAATTTGAGCGCCGTCAGGTAACATATGATTTTAATACGAGTAAACAAGGATTATTAATTGGTAAACACGGTAAAAGTTTAAATGCTTTGCAATATTTAGCACAAGTTAATATGAATCAAAAAGCAGTTAGCAGAATGAATGTTATTCTAGATGTTGGTGGCTACCGTAAACGTCGCGAAGAAACGATTGAGCGCCTTGCAATTAAAGTGGCCAAGGATGTTATTAGAACGGGTGAGACGGTACAATTAGACCCGATGCCTGCTAACGAACGTAAGCAAATTCATTTTTATTTAGCACGAAATAACCGAATCAAAACAACATCGATTGGAACAGAACCTAAGCGCTCAGTAATTGTAGCGCCTAAAAATAAAAAATAGTCAGTAATAGAAGGGAGTCCCCACCCATGGCTTTAAAACATGATCCAGAAAAATTAGAAGATGAACTATGTTTTGCTATTTACACAGCACAAAAAGATTACAATAAATTTTATACAGAATCACTGAAGGAATTTAGCTTAACGTATCCGCAATATATTACGTTACTTTCATTGTGGGAAACGTCACCTGTTATGGTGAAGGAACTTGGTGCGAAGTTACATCTAGATAACGGAACATTAACACCACTTTTAAAACGTATGGAAAAGGATGATTGGATTCTTCGGACTAGAGATCCTGAGGATGAACGCCGTGTGAATGTCTCATTGACTGGAAAAGCTAAAAGAAGTAAACATAGAATTATGAAACAAATGTCGAATTGTTTTACTTCATTTGATATGACTGAAGAAGAATATCTTGGTTATGTTAATGAATTAAAAGTGATTACTAATAAATTAGAAAATCGCGGTATTCGTGGTTAGTGAATTAGAATCATCAAACAGACTTGTTGACAAATGTCGGTAAAAAAAGTATATTATTGGCATTGAACTTAATATTAGATAAAGTAGTGAAGGTGCTTTATCCACGTCCTTTTAGGGCGTGGAGTGGGCCCTTTTTTTGTTTGAAAAAATTTAAAGAATATGATTAATTAACTGCTAATAGAGCACTTGAAGGGAGTATTTAAAGATATGCCAGAATTAACAGAATTTGATACAATTGCCGCTATATCAACACCACCTGGTGAAGGTGCCATTTCAATTGTTCGATTAAGTGGTGAGGATGCCGTTCAAATTGCTAATAATGTATTTAAAGGGAAAAATTTAGGTAACGTTGATAGTCATACCATTAACTACGGACATATTTTAAATCCTAAAACGGATGAAGAAGTCGATGAGGTCATGGTCTCAGTTATGTTAGCACCTAAAACATTTACACGTGAAGATGTGATTGAAATTAACTGTCATGGTGGTATTGTACCAACGAATCAAATTTTACAATTATTATTAAGTAATGGGGCACGCTTAGCTGAACCTGGTGAATTTACAAAACGAGCATTCTTAAATGGTCGAATTGATTTATCTCAAGCTGAGGCTGTTATGGATTTAATTCGTGCTAAAACAGATCGCTCAATGAAAGTTGCACTAAATCAGTTAGATGGTAATTTAGCACGTCTAATCCGCAATTTACGTAAAGATATCGTAGATGTTTTGGCATTAGTTGAAGTTAATATTGATTATCCAGAATACGATGCTGGTGAAGAAATGACGACTAAATTATTGCTTGAAAAAGCACGTGATGTTAAGCAATATGTTCAAGAATTACTACAAACAGCGCAACAAGGTAAAGTATTACGTGAAGGATTAGCTACTGCCATAATTGGTCGACCTAATGTTGGTAAATCAAGTCTTTTGAATCACTTATTACATGAAGATAAAGCCATTGTAACTGATGTTGCTGGAACAACGCGTGATGTGATTGAAGAATACGTTAACGTTATGGGTGTACCTTTGAAATTGGTAGACACTGCCGGTATTCGTGATACAGAAGATAAGGTTGAAAAAATTGGGGTTGAACGTTCGAAAGAAGCGATTGTTCAAGCTGATTTAGTCATGCTTGTTTTGAATAGCAATGAACCTTTGTCTGCTGAAGATAAGCAGCTCATTAAATTAACACAGAATGATAAACGAATTGTTATCTTAAATAAAACAGATTTACCAGAAAATCTAGATCGTAAAGAATTAGAAAGTATGGTTGATCCAACGGAAATTATTTCTATTTCTGTCTTAAATCATGAAGGTGTGAAGCAACTTGAAGAAAAAATTGCTAACTTATTCTTTGGTGGAATTGAAAATAGCCAAACAACAGTTATGATTACTAATTCTCGTCATATTGGCTTGTTAAATCAAGCTGAGACTGCTTTAGATGATGTGATCACTGGGATTGCTTCCGGTATGCCAATCGATTTAGTTCAAATTGACATGACTAGAAGTTGGGAATTACTTGGTGAAATCACTGGTGATAGCTACAAAGATGAATTACTCACAGAATTATTTAGTCAATTCTGTTTAGGTAAATAATTGTTAGTAAATAGGAGAATATAAATGGACATTAAAACTTATGACGGCCCAGATTATGATGTAATTGTGGTTGGTGCTGGACATGCTGGTTCAGAAGCAGCACTCGCTGCTGCACGAATGGGTAATAAAACATTACTTATCACAATTAGTTTAGACATGGTTGCTTTTATGCCATGTAATCCTTCAATTGGTGGTCCAGCTAAAGGAATTGTTGTACGTGAAATTGATGCCTTAGGTGGCGAAATGGGTCGTAACATCGATAAAACTTATGTACAAATGCGTATGTTAAATACTGGTAAAGGTCCAGCTGTTAGAGCATTACGGGCACAAGCTGATAAACATCTTTATTCAAGTGAAATGAAACATACAATGGAAAAAGAAGAAAACCTAACGTTACGTCAAGGAACAGTCGATAGTTTAATTGTTGAAGATGGCGAATGTCATGGTGTTGTAACAAATACTGGGGCAAAATACCGTTCTAAAAGTGTTGTTTTAACAGTTGGAACGGCTGCTCGCGGTAAGATTATTATTGGCGAATTGAGTTATTCATCAGGTCCTAATAATTCACAACCTGCAATTAAATTATCTGAAAATCTTGAAGCTCTTGGATTTGATTTAGAACGTTTTAAAACTGGAACACCACCTCGTGTTGATGGGAATACAATTGATTACAGTGTGACTGATGAACAACCAGGGGATGTTGAACCTAACCACTTTAGTTTTGAAACACCTGATGAAGATTATATTGATGTTAAAAATCAATTATCTTGTTGGTTAACGTATACCAACTTGAAAACGCATGAGATTATTAATGCTAACCTTGATCGTGCACCTATGTTCTCAGGAATTATTAAAGGTGTGGGTCCACGTTACTGTCCATCTATTGAAGATAAAATTGTTCGTTTCTCTGATAAACCTCGTCATCAGCTCTTCTTAGAACCAGAAGGCCGTTCAACGGACGAATTTTACGTTCAGGGCCTTTCTACGTCAATGCCGGAAGAAGTCCAACAAGATATTATTCATTCAATTAAGGGCCTTGAAAACGCTGAATTAATGCGTCCGGGTTATGCGATTGAATATGATGTCGTGGCTCCTTATCAATTACGACCAACGCTTGAAACTAAATTAGTGAAGAATTTATATACCGCTGGTCAAACAAACGGGACTTCTGGATATGAAGAAGCTGCTGGACAAGGAATAATGGCAGGAATTAACGCTGGGTTACGTGCTTTAGGCCGCGAAGATTTTACGTTAAATCGAAGTGACGCTTATATCGGTGTTATGATTGATGATTTAGTAACAAAAGGGACAAACGAACCTTATCGTCTATTAACATCTCGTGCTGAATATCGCTTAATCTTACGTCATGATAACGCTGATTTACGTTTAACTGAAAAAGGATATGATATTGGTTTAATTTCTGAAAAGAGATTAGCTATTTTTAAAGCTAAAAAAGCTGAAATTGAAGCCGAAAAAGCTAGATTACAATCATTCCGTATTAAACCTACTGAAGATGTGAATGCATTCTTAGCAGAACATAATAGTGCCGCTTTGAAAGATGGCGTGTTGGCTAATGAATTTTTACGTCGCCCTGAGGTAACTTACGCAGACATTGAGAAGTTTATTCCAGGTCCTGACCATGAATTAGACCATAGAATTATTGAACAAGTAGAAATCCAATTTAAGTACGAAGGCTATATTAAAAAAGCACAAGAAAAAGTTGCGAAGTTAAAACGTATGGAAGCTAAAAAAATTCCAACAAATATTGATTACGATTCTATTGAAGGAATTGCGACGGAAGCGCGTCAAAAATTCATTAAGATTCAACCAGAAACATTAGCTCAAGCTAGTCGTATTAGTGGTGTGAATCCTGCTGATTTATCAATTCTTGCTGTTTATATTGAACAGGGTAAGATTGCTAAAGTTAATAATTAATAGTACAGAAATGCAGAAAAGGCACCAATCAAGTATACTTGATTGGTGCCTTTTTAACTTTTTATAATTAGGTTAAGCAATAAACTTAAAATCCAGCTGCAGAGATGATTGAAGCTATGTTGGCTGCTAAACTGACAGCAAATACTGACATAACAATCATGAAAACTAAAGCTAATAGAAGTTGTCCAATGACAACGCCGTAAAGTTTATCTATTTTAAGTGGATTTGTATCAATAATCATCGATAAAATGAAAGCAATACTCATGATAAGGGCCATTAAAGCATACATGAATACAGCAAGGCCTCTCATTCCAAGTAGCATGAAAAGCATACTAAGGACAGCTAATACAAGATTGATCATGAGGTAGTGTGTAAAGCGATTTGTAAATGAAAGTAAGGTATCACTCTTATCGCCTAAAACAACATTACGAACAAAAAATCCAATTAGTATGTAAAAGGCAAAAGCTAGTAGTGTTAAGAAAAATAATTTTGCGTAGACACTACTGTCAATTGTTGGCGCATAGGTACTTTGAGTGTTAAAGAGTCCTGAAAATAGACTTGAATTAACAGATTTAGCAACATTATCCATTATTAATTTTACAAAAATATCATTAAATATGGCGAATAAAATAATTGTCGTAAAGCCGAAATATTTATGACCATTTTCTAAAATTGTGGGATGTTTAATGGCATTTAAGAAATAAGACCAATAATTTGATGCGAATGTTTTAGCTTGTTCAATATTCTCATTTTGAGCTTTAGTATCTTGTTGTTGCGTGTATTGTTGTTGGAATTTTGTTGGTTCTTGTACGTTTTGTGATTGTGTTGCGGCCGTTTCTTGGGCTGGTTTAATGGAAAAGGCAAATCCACAGTTTGTACAAAATTTTACATTTTCTGGTTGTTGTGAACTACAGTTTGGGCATGTTTTCATGATTATTTCCTCCAAAGTTTAGTTGTCTTCAATTTTTTCACTAATTTTTTTAGCGGGTGTAATTGACTTGATTAAGAAGTCATCGTTATTAGAATAATTAACTTTAGCAGTATATCTAAATACTTGTGTTTTAGTTGAATAATTATCGTCACTATCAGTGAAATCGAACGTATAAGTAACATCATAAGCGACATCAAATTTATTTTTATCTGTCGGTGTTACTGATAATACTTTAGCGTCATAAGAGACACTACTGATTGCATCATCATCATGATAATTTTTAGCAATAGTCACCCATGCCTTGGCATCTGCATTGCTTGAGCCATTAACAAAGAAACTGCCTATTGAGCCATAACTATCATTTGAATCCTCATTAGAGTCATCACCATCGATAGTGTAGTCATCAATTTGGGTAAATAAATTGTCTATATAACTTTCTGCATCATCTAGAGTTAACATATTAGGAAAATTAATATTGAATAAATTGCTACTAGAACTATCTTGAAAGCCATTTTCATCTGTATTATTTAAAGTTACGTCGTTATCATCATCGCTACCTGAAATTTGGTATTCACTGGTAACGAGAGTGTTGTCTCCGACCTTTTCTTTAAGCTGCAATCGATTGTTTCCAGAAGAGGCAATAGGGCCAATTGTTGCAGAACCATCATCATCAGTTGTACCAACTTTTTTAGAATTAACATAGATATCAGCATTTGCGATACTTTTAATTCTAAAAGTAAGTGTACTTAAATCTAAATTGACGTTAGAAGTTGAACTAGTGAGCGTCTCAGTCGATTTATTATTTAGTTTAGTACCATCAATAGAGCCAGCTGCTTCTATTGTGTAGTTACCGGGAACTAGATTTGAGATTGTTTTACTGTAATTATCAGAGTCAGCTGTAGCAACTTTTTTATCATTCATCTTGATAACAGCCCCAGAGCTATTCGTTGATAAGTTAACGGAAACGGTTGAAAAGTCAGCCGTATATTTAGGGAATAATAACCAATGTTTACCATTTTCTTTTAAATGAAAATGTGTTGAAGTGCTTGCTCCATTGGTTAATTCGTTTTTAAAAGTTTTAAGAGAGTCTGTACTACCCCATGCATCTGATGCAGGTTTCATAGACTCATCAGTAATTTTTAATGCCGTATCCGATGTTGAAAAATAAGCTTCCATGTTTTTATCGGTTTTTAATGCATCTGTAATTCGTTCAATTTGATTTTCTTTTGAGTAATATTTTGTTCCAGCATAGTAGCCAACAACAATAATAAGAGCGATAATACCAATCAAAATTCTGATGAATTTTGTTTTACCTGAGATGGGTAATTTAGGATTTGCAGTTCGTGTTTGTGTAGGTGGCATTTGTTGTTGTGTTGGTTGAACCGGCGTAACAGGTTGCTGTGACGCAACTGAATTAACACGTAAATCAAAATTACAATTAGGACAGAAATTACCATCCTTAGGAACTTCACTTCCACAATTAGGACAGAATTTTTTTGTCGTACTCCCAGATAAATCATCTGAAGGCGCATAATAGATTTGTTCTTTTTTAATCATTGGATCTCCTTTTTAACTACCTTAATAATATGATTAACTTTGACTACTTAACTAAAAGTTACCAAATCTAGTGTATACATAGCGAGTTTTAGTTTATAAAATAATGGCTAACTCAATCGCATAAAATAGGATTTTAATCATTGGTACTTATGTATTTTTTTAGGTTGTTAGATGCAGAATTAGTAATACCCCCCGTGGCCTCCTTAGATTTAAATTACTAAATCAACGAATAAAGACAAACCTTAAACGAAACTTAAGTTATTTTATCAGCTTAAAAGGTTTTTGTATATATATATATATTAAAAAAAGATAAGCTATAATCTGTTTGATTGTTTTAAAAACCTTTACCATAAAGAGAACCTTTCTGATTAGGAGTTTAATATGCTTAAAAAAATAGGAATTTTAATTCGTGCTAAACGAAAATTATTGAATATGACCATTGAGCAACTGGCTGAAAAATCAAAATCTTCTGTTAGTTTAATTTCTTTGATAGAGCGAGGTAAGTTAGATAATATTAAAATAAAAAAATTATCAGATATTGCTGAAGCGCTGGATATGACGTTAGCTGACTTCTTTACTAATCAAAATTTAAAAGGTGTTGCAACGCTGGATTTGATTAATTATCTTGCTTCTTTACCCAAAGAAAAAAGAGAAGCGACAGCTGAATTATTGCTTAAAGTAATCCGTTTATAAATGATTATCATTAATGATTGACCATGCTATTTCTTCAATAGTGTGGTCAATTTTTTGTGCTTGATAGGCTGAGACTAAATCAATTTGTTTGGTAGGTAAATCTAAAGTTAAAATATCAAAATTGTGAAAATCAATCCTATGGTTACTAAAGTCATAAATTAAAAATTTTAAATCTTGTAATACCTTCAAATTATCGTGTATATCTATCCCATTCATAAATAAAATCTCCCTTACTAAAAAACTGTATAAAAAAAGCATTAGCTTTTATTAGCTAATGCTTAGATTACAACAAAAATAGTTAATTTATAAGACTGATATTAATAAAAATTAATTCTAACGATAGTACTGAGTTTTGTCAATATGACATAAATTAAAGGTTTATCCTTTTAAGTAGATTAATTAATTTAAGTAAGTATTGAAGTAATAATTATTTAAAAAGCTGTTGAAAAATAGACAGTAAAAGGAGCAACAAAATAACTATAAAATGACGATTTTTATGAAGCATTATGATAGCAATGAATTCACGCAAGAACGCATTAGGTAAAAAATACCATGGCGTTTTCCCGCCAATGCCTTGAGCATTTACACCAACCATTCGTGCAAATATTGCAGCACGAAAGATATGGTAGTTATTTGAACTGAATAAAATATGATCCCCTCTATGATCAAGATCAATTATTTTTTTTGAGAAACGCATATTTTCAAAAGTCGTTGTTGATTTGTCTTCTAGTAATGTAAATTCTTCTGGATAACCACTGTCGATGGCCCATTTTTGCATTGCCTGTGCTTCTGAAATAGACTCATCATTACCTTGCCCACCTGAAAAAATAATAATCGGGCGTTTACCGCCTAATAGTATTTGTTTGTCCGCAAAATTGGTAGCACGTTTGATTCTGTTGGCAAGTAGTTTACTAACTTTATAACCGTTGATTAAACCTGCACCTAGTACAATGATGTAGTCTTGATCATATTTTGGACGTCGTAAGCTATATAAAATACTAACAGACAAGAAATTTAAAAAAGCGAACATAAGATATAAGCCAGTCAACGAAGCAAAATTAAATGGTAATTGAAGATACCAAGGCCACGTACTGATTAAAGGTGTCACAAACCAGCGAATGATAAGAACAATAGCAAGTAGTAGTCCAAGCATGTTAGCTAATGAATAACTTTCACGTTTAAAGACTAGTCCAGTATTAATTAATAAAAATGGAATAGTTGCAATTGAAAGTAATATCAAACCTATAGCGCCAACAATGATAATAAAAACAGCGCTATTTTTCATAAAATTGATAGGGGAAGTAGCGAGTACACCTATTAAAGAAATGACAAATATATTGAACAGAAATCCATTAATTAATTGACGTGGTTCTTTGTGAAAGCTGATATACCAAATAGCTAACAATAAAATAGGTAGTAACAGTATTAGATAGTCCATATGAATTCCTCCGAAGTAATAGATAATAAACTAATTCTAGCATATTTTTGAATAAATAAGGTACTAATAAATTTATATTTAACCGTTTACATGGACGTTAACATATGATATATTATTCACATGAACAAAATATCATATGAATAATATATCATATAGAGGAGATGCTATAATGGTCACACTATTAGGTTCAACTGTACTCGCATTCATTTCAACAAATATCGATTATCTTTTAATTCTAATTATTATTTTTGCTAAGTATAAAAATAAACATGAAGAAAAATTAATATTTATAGGAGAGCTACTTGGTAGTGGGACGCTTATAGCAGTTAGTTTGATTGCTGCCTTTTGGTTAAAACTGATTCCTGAAGAATGGATCTTAGGATTTTTGGGACTTATTCCGATTATAATGGGTATAAAAATGTATTTTAGTGATGAAGATGAGGGTAATGAGGTCCGGGAGAAATTAGGAAAACCGGGTCAAGGCATAATTTTAAATGTAATTATGATTACTATTGCAACTTGTGGACCAGATAATCTTGCTATCTACGTCCCATTTTTCACGACATTATCTATTAGGGATGTACCTATTGTACTGATGCTATTTTTTATATTCTTATGTATCATTACATGGTTGAGTAAAATGATTACTAATTTACCTAAAATCCAAGAATTTTTTCAAAATTTTGGTAATTTAATCACTCTAATTGTTTATGTTTTCTTAGGTCTATATATATTATTAGAAAGTGGTACTATTCAGCACTTTATGTAGGAGGAAAATAATGCAACCGTACAATGAAATTCCAAAAAGTGAACTTGATGAATCAATTATGATAACTAAGCTATTGAATAATCGAATAAGATTACAATTAATCTATTTATTGGAACAACATGAATATAATGTAACTGAATTATCAAAGATACTTAATGTTGAACAAACAAACTTATCTCATCAATTAAGTTTATTAAAAACGCATCAAATAATTAGTCAGAGACGAGAAGGAAAGTTAATGTACTATCAAATTGACGATCCGCATATTATTGAAACTATGACAGCGCTGTTGCAACATGCAAAACACGTTGCAAATGGAAAACCTTATTAAATAGAAACGTAAGAAAAAGAGATTAACTTCAAATTGAAGTTAATCTCTTTTTTGATTTTTAAAATCTGTAGTGGTTACTATGGACCCTAACGGATTTGAACCGTCGACCTTCTACTTGCGGAGCAGACGCTCTCCCAACTGAGCTAAGGGCCCGAATAGCTTTATAATACACCAAATAGCCAAAATTAAAAGAAAAAGTTAGTTTTGCTTCTATGTATTTATGCCATTTTAAAATGTTTCACATGAAACATTTTAAAATGAGTAACGATTTTTAAAGATAAAAGGTTTCAAATATCACTTGTTAATAGTAGGGTAAAAAGCATTAAATACCAGTTTTTGATTAATGATGAATAAGCCGAAGAGTATAAGATTTTTGTTTTTAAATAGCAGACATAATCTTATGATGGCGTGATGTGAAGATATTTCCAAACATTAATAATTATTCGATTAATACTCTTTTAGAAGGAACAAATAATAAAATTCAGATTTCTAACGGACTTATTTCCAATCTTAGCAACTTTTATAGATTCCGAACCAGAATACTTTATATATTAAAATCCATAAAAAAAGGTCCCACTCACTTAGTGAGTGGGACCTTCATAATATTATTTATTAACAGTACCAGCAAATGAAGCAGGGTAATATGCTAATGCACCAATTTTAACATTTTGACCAGGTTCTGGAGCAGCGATATATTGGCCACCACCTAAGTAAATACCAACATGGTATGTAGAACCTTGAGCTCCCCAGAATAATAAATCTCCAGGTTGAGCAGCAGCAGTTGATTTCTTAGAAACATTTGATTCTTGTCCAATAGTATTACGGTTTAAGTTAATACCAACTTTTGCGAATACATATTGTGTGAATCCTGAACAATCAAAACCAGAAGGAGTTGATCCACCCCAAACATAAGGAGTACCTATGTATGCTTTAGCAACAGAGATAACTTTGCTTGCTGAGTAGCTTGCTGTTTGTGTTGTAGAGCTTGCAGCAGCAGTATTAGCTGTTGAAGTAGTATTAGAACTTGCAGCAGCAGTATTAGTTGTTGAAGTAGTATTAGAACTTGCAGCAGCAGTATTAGTTGTTGAAGTAGTATTAGAACTTGCAACAGCAGTGTTAGCTGTTGAAGCAGTATTAGAACTTGTAGCAGCCTTAGGTGTTGAAGTAGCATTAGAAGTTACAGCAGCTTTAGGTGTTGTTGTAGCTTTTGCAGGTGTAACAACTTTTTCAGCAGTTGTAGAAGCTACTTTAGCCATTGAACCTGTTAAGTTTAATGTTTGGCCAGGGTTAATCATTGAATTAGAAGATAAACCATTAGCATCACATAGTGCTGAGATAGTAATACCGTTTGATTGAGCGATTGACCATAATGAATCGCCGTTTTTAACAGTAACAGTCTTATTATTTGTAGTAGATGCTGCTTTAGGTGTAGCTGTTTCTACTTTAGGAGTTGCAGTAACTGATTTAGCAGCACTTACTTCTGCTTTAGGAGTTGTAGCAACTGGTTTAGCAGTACTTGTTTCTACTTTAACAGTTTTAGCTGGTGTTACTTTAGCGGGAGTAACAGTAGTACTTGCAGCTACCGCTTTTGAACCAGTTAATGTTAAATTTTGACCGGGTAAGATAAGTGCTGAGTTATCAGCAAATCCATTAGCCGAACGAAGTGCTGAGATTGAAATGCCATTTTCTTTAGCGATTGACCATAATGAATCACCATTTTTAACAGTAACGGATGTTTTATTTACTGAAGTATTAGTAGTAACGATAGTACTTGTTTTAGCTGAAGTACTTTTTTGTGTTGAGCTTGCTTTAGCGTTGCTATCCTTTTCAGGAATATTTAATGATTGACCACTTACAATAATATGAGAATTTGCGTCAATATTGTTTAAAGTTTCGATTGTTTTGATTGAAACGCCATACTTCTGAGAAAAAGCCCAAACAGTATCGTTTGTTTGAACTTTAACTGTTGCTGCATCAGCAGTTGCGTTAGATGCAAGAAGGAGGCCAGCGGTACCAACTGTACCGAGTAATAATGATTTAAGTGTGTTATTCAAGTTGAGTCACATCTACTTTCTTATTTTATTGGATTTATACTACAGTAACTATTGTAACCGGTTAGTGTTGCAATCAAATACAAAAACTATTACAACTTAGCATGATTTTGTAATATATACTAAGTAATGTTTATATATCAATGATAATGATGATTTATGTATTTAACTTATAATTTATTTAATTTAGTAAATCCCATGTGCAATAATGGTTTAGAACACTTTCAATATATTTTAAATTAAAATATATTGCCCCCCGATGTTACAAAGATATTACAGAAACCTTATGTTTCTATACTACTAGAACTAATTAAAACTATACCAGTCGTTTTACATGGTTGCAAATGAAATTTTAAGTTTTAATAGAAAGGGATTTCATTGTCTGGTATCATTTGAATTATTGGATATTGAAAGTCCTTAAATAGTTGGCGTATAATTAACTAAATAAGGGGATAAAAAATATAATGATTAGGTGGAAATATGAAAAGAATAGTTAAAGAAATAATGAGTTGGATTATACCGATTGCAATCGGTTTAATAATCGCGATGCTTTTAAAAACATTTGTTGTCACAATGGTACGTGTTGATGGGCCATCGATGCAACCTAACTTAGTTAATAATGAGCATGTTGCTGTTGTTAAAGTTATTGATATTAAGCGCTTTAGTACTGTTGTTTTTGATGCATACGGCGTAGATCCTGATGCAACTGAGGGTCAAGAGTATGTTAAACGTGTTATTGGAATGCCTGGTGATACAGTAGAATTTAAAAATGATCATGTCTATGTTAATGGTAAAGAAATTGAAGAACCTTATATTTCAACTTATCAAAAAACAGTAGGGACAAGGGTTCAGAACATAAATGCTAAAAACTGGACATTCAAGTCATTGGCTGTAGATAATCAATGGGCTAAAGATACTTCAGCTATCAGAGTACCTTCAGATAAATATTTTGTTCTAGGAGATCATCGTTCAGTATCTAATGATAGTCGTTACTGGGGGTTCGTTGATAAGTCGAAAATTCAAGGTGTTGTAAAAGTACCATTCTGGAATTTTAATAAGGCTGATCATAAATATATTTATTAATTGCATTAAAAATGCAGAAAAATAATTCGATTGAAGAGGAGATTTTATTATGACAAAAACACCAATTATTTTAGATTGTGATCCAGGACATGATGACGCATTAGCGTTAATGATGATTATTGCTTCACCAGAATTTGATTTACGTGCGGTGACAACATCCGCTGGAAATCAAACACCTGATAAAACATTTGATAACGCTTGTCGACTACTAACATTGATGGAACGGACAGATGTTCCAGTTGCTAGTGGAAATAAAAAACCTTTACTACAAGAATTAATGATTGCCGATGCCGTTCATGGAGATACTGGTGTTGATGGAACAGAGTTACCTAAATCTGAAATTCCAGCAACTAATTTAACAGCAATTGAGTTAATTGCAGAAACATTATCTAAAAGTGCTGAAAAAGTTACAATGGTTGTCACGGGCCCAATGACGAATATGGCACTATTTTTAGCTGTCTATCCTGAATTAAAAAATAAAATTGAAAAAATTGTCTTTATGGGTGGCTCAACGGATGTTGGAAATGTTAAACCTGGTTCAGAATTTAATATTGCCGTGGACCCAGAGTCAGCAAAAATGGTTTTAAATGACTCTATTCCAATGGTTATGGCTGGATTAAACTTAACTCATCAAGCACAAATTTTAGATTCTGAAATTGAAGAAATTGGTAAGATTAATAATAAAGTAGCGCAATCAGCCTACGGGTTATTGAAATTTTATGGTATTTACTATGGTCAAGAAAAATGGGGATTCGACGGTATTCCATTACATGACCCTTGTACAATTGCTTGGATGTTACATCCTGAATTATTCACAAGTGAAAAGTACCATGTTGATGTTGAGGTGAATGGTGATCTTACTAAAGGTGAGACAATCGTTGATAAATTTGATTTATTGGGATTAGAAAAAAATACAGAAGTCTTACTATCAATTGACCGTGCAAAATTTGTCGAATTATTAATTTCAAAACTTAAAAAATTTGATAAATTAGTAGGATAGAGAATCTTACAGTTGGCTTGTATTTCTGGCCTAAATACGTTAAAGTTAAACAGGACGTGAAACATCGTTTTGTTTCACAAATAACGGAGGGCCAGTCATATGAATCCAGAAGAATTTCGTCAAGCATTAGCTGAAAAAGACATTAATTTAACAGACAGACAAATGGCACAATTTGAAACATACTATGAATTTTTAGTAATGACAAATGAAAACCTTAATCTGACTGCTATTACAGAAAAATCAGACGTTTATTTGAAACATTTTTATGATTCTTTAACGCCTGCTTTTTATTCAAAAGAAATACAAAGCGAGCCCTTATCTATTTGTGACGTCGGCGCAGGTGCCGGCTTCCCTTCAATTCCACTGAAGATTGCTTTTCCGCAATTAACGGTGACTATTGTTGATTCGTTGAATAAACGTATCAACTTTTTAAATGAATTGGCGGACAAATTAGATATTACAGGGGTTGCTTTTTTTCATAATCGTGCTGAAGAATTTGCAGGTAAAAAAAGTTTATATAGAGAACAATATGATATCGTGACAGCTCGTGCTGTTGCAAGATTGAGCGTACTATCTGAATTGTGCTTACCTTTAGTTAAATTAAATGGTCAATTTATCGCTCTCAAAGCTCAAAAAATGGACGAAGAATTAGTCGATGCCGAATATGCTATCAAGCTTTTAGGTGGTCAAGTTGTGGCTAATCATGAATTTACTTTACCAATTTCAGATGACGAACGTCATCTATTAGTCGTTGATAAAGTCAAATTAAGTCCTAAAAAATACCCTAGAAAAGCGGGTGTACCTGGACGTACCCCACTTGTAAATAAGATATAGTCAGGAGGTCGTCGGAAAATGGCATTTTCATTTTTAGGAAATCGTAAAAATCAACAAGAACAAGAAGATGAAACGAATCAAACGAAGGTTAGTGACATTTCTGTTACGACTATTGTACCCAATCGCTTCCAACCTCGTCGTGTCTTTGATGATCAAAAAATTGATGAATTAGCACAAACCCTTAAAGAACACGGGTTATTGCAGCCTATTATTTTGCGAGAGTATGAGACTGGAAAATATGAGATTATTGCTGGGGAACGTCGTTTTCGGGCAGCATCTTCATTAGGATGGAAAAAAATTCCGGCAATTGTTCAGAAAATGGACGACGACCAAGCGGCTTCGATGGCACTAATTGAAAATTTACAACGTGAGGAACTAACAGCAATTGAAGAAGCAGAGGCCTACAGTAAACTAATGAGTTTAAACCACTTATCACAGTCAAAATTAGCTGAAGATATGGGTAAAAGCCAAGCATTTGTTGCTAATAAATTGCGTTTATTAAAATTAGAACATGACGTACAAACGTCCATTATGGCGCAACAGATATCCGAACGTCACGGAAGAGCAATGGTTAGTTTATCAGCTAGCAATCAAAAAAAATTATTAAAACGTATTTTAAAAGAGAAATTAACAGTGAAAGAAACCGAAAAGTTAATTTCAGCTAATAAAATTAAACCAGAATCAAAAGTGTCTGAAAAGAAAAACACGAAAAAAGGTAATCCTGATAAAAGATTAGTGATTAATACCCTAAAACAAGCGGTTCAAGTTATAGAAAATAACGGTGTAACGATTAAATCAAAACAAGAAAAAACTGATTCAGGGTATCGCGTTATTATTGATGTGATTGAATCAAAAAAGGAGGGTTAATCAAACATGGGAATTGTTATTTCATTAGCAAACCAAAAAGGTGGCGTTGGTAAAACAACAACGAGTGTGAATTTAGGCGCTTGTTTAGCCGAGCTAGGCAAGCGTGTTTTATTAATAGATACGGATGCTCAAGGAAATTCAACAAGTGGTGTTGGTATTGAAAAATCAACAATAAAAAAAGATATTTATGATGTTTTAGTTAATGAATTTCCAATTAAGGAGACAATTCTAGCTACTAGTCATAAAGGATTAGATATCGTTCCGGCAACCATTCAATTGGCTGGTGCTGAGATTGAATTAACACCGCAAATGGCTCGTGAAACAAGATTATTGGATGCCGTTAAAACAATTGAAGATCAGTATGATTATATTTTAATAGATTGCCCGCCATCACTTGGATTGATTACAATTAATGCCTTTACAGCTAGTAAATCAATTTTAATTCCTGTTCAAAGTGAATACTATGCTTTGGAAGGTTTAAGCCAATTGCTTAACACAATTCGTTTAGTTCAAAAGCATTTTAATCCAGATTTAGCCATTGAAGGCGTTTTAATGACAATGTATGATGCACGTACAAATTTAGGCGCAGAAGTTGTGTCTGAGGTGCAAAAATATTTTGCAGAAAAAGTCTACAAGACAATTATTCCGCGAAATGTCCGCTTGTCTGAAGCACCTAGCCATGGGATGGCAATTATTGATTACGATCCTAAGTCGAAGGGTGCTCAAGTCTATATGGAATTGGCAAAGGAAGTGTTAAAAGCGCATGGTAAATAATAAAAAAGGTCTTGGAAAAGGGATTAACGCGTTATTTCAGGATGAACTTGATCAATATGATGATACAAAAGAATCTGTTGTTCGTTTAAACTTAGCTGAAATTCGCCCTAATCCTTACCAACCTCGTAAAACATTTGATGAAGATGCCCTAAAAGAATTAGCTGCGTCTATCAAAAAATCAGGTGTCTTCCAACCAATTATTGTAAGAGAATCAGTCATTAAGGGTTATGAAATCATTGCAGGAGAACGTCGTTTCCGTGCGTCTAAATTAGCAGGACTAACAGATGTCCCTGCAATTATTAGAACGATGACAGAAGAAGCAATGATGGAAGTTGCTATTTTGGAAAATTTACAACGTGAAGAATTGTCTCCTTTAGAAGAGGCAGAAGCTTATAACATGTTGATGGAAAAATTAAACTTAACGCAGTCACAAGTTTCAGAGCGATTAGGCAAAAGTCGTCCTTATATTGCTAATTATTTGCGTTTATTAGGATTGCCCAACTCAGTTAAAGAATTACTCCAAGTTGATCAGTTATCGATGGGTCAAGCAAGAACATTGCTGTCACTTAAAGATAAACAAAAAATTGGGGCATTAGCTAAAAGAACAGTTAAAGAAAATCTAACTGTTCGTGAGTTGGAAAAAGTAATTGCCCAAATGAACGGCGAAATTAAAAAGAATACTAAAAAAGTGAACGAAGTTGAAAAATCAATTTATGTTCAACAAAGTGAGAACTTGTTAAAAGAAAAATTTGGAACACAAGTTTCTATCCAACAGAGCAAAAAAAATCATAAAGGTAAGATAGAAATTGACTACTTATCAACGGATGATTTGAACCGTATTTTGGACTTACTTGATATTTCACTAGACTAGGAGGTTAGTCAGTATGTATGACTTACATGATATTGTTGAAATGAAAAAACCACATCCTTGTGGGACTAACCGCTGGGAAATCGTGCGAATGGGAATGGATATTCGCATTAAGTGTTTAGGATGCGGGCACCTTATTCTATTACCTAGACGAGAATTTGAAAAAAAGATGAAAAAAATGTTAGAAAAAGCAACAACAGAAGATAATACAAAATAAATGAAAAGAGTGACGTCTAATTATGGCATTAACGGCAGGAATCGTAGGATTACCAAACGTAGGTAAATCAACTTTATTTAACGCAATTACAAAAGCAGGCGCGGAAATGGCTAATTACCCATTTGCGACAATCGATCCAAACGTTGGGATGGTTGAAGTTCCAGATAAACGATTAGCACGTATCGATGAAGTAGTCCCTGCTAAAAAAATTATTCATACAACTTTTGAATTTACGGATATTGCCGGTATTGTTAAAGGCGCAAGTAAAGGTGAAGGACTTGGTAATAAATTTTTAGAAAATATTCGTCAAGTTGATGCTATTGTGCACGTTGTTCGTGCATTTGACGATGATAATATCACACATGTTTCTGATAAAGTGGATCCAATGGACGATATTGAAACAATCAACTTAGAACTTGTTTTTGCAGATTTAGATAGTGTGACAAAACGTTATGCTAAAGTTGAAAAAGTGGCTAGAACAAAAGATAAAGATGCGTTGGCTGAATTCAGTATTTTACAAAAAATCAAACCAGTTCTTGAAGCTGGACATGCCGTTCGCTCAATTGAATTTGATGAAGAAGAAGAAAAATATGTTAAAGGTATGTTTTTATTAACGAACAAACCAGTTCTTTATGTCGCTAATATTGCTGAAGATGACATGGCTGACCCAGATGCTAATAAGTATGTAAAATTAATTGAAGCCTTTGCAAAAGAAGAAGGTTCAGAATGTTTAGCCGTTTCTGCTAAAACAGAAGAAGAAATTGCTGAACTAGATGATGAAGATAAACTTGATTTCCTTGAAGCTGCTGGTGTTGAAGAATCAGGACTTGATCGCTTAATCAGGGCATCTTATAAATTACTAGGTTTAGCAACTTTCTTTACTGCTGGTGGTGCCGAAACACGAGCATGGACCTTTAAACAAGGGATGAAAGCACCTCAAGTTGCCGGAATTATCCATTCAGATTTTGAACGTGGATTTATCCGTGCTGAAACAATGTCATTTGCTGATTTAGATAAAAATGGAAGCGTCGCAGCAGTTCGTGAAGCTGGTCGTTTACGTTCCGAAGGTAAAGAATATGTCGTACAAGATGGCGATATTATTGAGTTCAGATTTAACGTCTAAATAAAATAAGTCAGTAGGGGTTGTTAGTCATGTCAGAAGAAAACAAAGTCGAAGAAACATCAGTTGAAGAGAGAAATGCGACAGCTGCAGCAAAACAAAAAGAACATTTAGAAAAAGAAACGAAGTTACAGGATAAAGGACCCTTTGCGGGATTAACGAAGCGTAATGAAGATTATGTTTACCGTTTAAATAGTATTTTGAAAGATTCAAAAATTAATGATGAAAAACGAAATACGGTCATTGGTGAAATTGTTGCAGAACTTCGCACCGAACAGCATAAAGGTGTAACAGCAACTAAACTATATGGTCCTGTTAGTACAAAAGCAACTGATATCATTATGGGCCCACAGAAAAAAGCTGCAGAACCAACAAGTAGTTTTTGGTTAACAGCTTTAGATAATGGGTTGATGATGTTATTAATTTTTGCTGGTATGTACGGTGTTATGGGATTAATGAGTAAAACAAGTACGCAAGCAGAAGCTTCTGGTGCTGGTGGATTATTAACACTACTAATCACATCAATTTTGGGTGGTATTGGAGCAGCGCTCTTCTACAAAAAATATGGCCCAAACGTCAAAAAAGAAGACAAACCAGCTTTCTGGGTTACATTACTAGTATTTGTAGCCTTTCTTGCAGTATGGATTCTTGCCTACATGTTAGTGGCATTGATTCCAGGACCACTTAATGCATTGTTGCCAGCCCCTGTTTATCTTGTAATTGCATTAATCGCATTTGCAGTTAGAATTTACGTTAAACGTCGCTATAATATCAACCGAACAATGTTTTAAATTGATTGATATCTTGAAAAGAGTTCAGGTAAAATTTTTGAACTCTTTTTTGTTACAGTTAAAAACGATTATAGGTTAATAAGAATCGGACGATAACCTTGACCAATGTTGAGTTTATCTGGTATGTTAGTAAACAAAATAAAAGTAGAAAGCTGGTTTTAAAATGTCAAATTGGGAAACGAAGTTCGTTAAAAAAGGATTTACTTTTGATGACGTGTTGTTAATACCTGCAGAAAGTCATGTATTACCGAACGAGGTTGATATCAGTGTACAATTAGCTAAGAATATCAAATTAAATGTCCCAATTTTAAGTGCTAGCATGGATACTGTTACAGATTCTAAAATGGCGATTGCTATGGCTCGCCAAGGTGGCTTAGGTGTTATTCATAAAAATATGAGTATCGAACAACAAGCTGAAGAAGTCAGAAAAGTAAAACGTTCTGAAAGTGGCGTTATTATTGATCCTTTCTATTTAACACCGCAACATTCTGTTGCAGATGCTGAACAATTGATGAAACGTTACCGTATTAGTGGTGTTCCAATCGTTGAAACATTAGAAAATCGCTTATTGATTGGTATCATTACGAATCGTGATCTACGTTTTGTTTCTGATATGTCAGTCCTAATTGATAGTGTTATGACTAAAGAAGGATTAGTAACAGCTGCGGAAGGTACTTCGCTTAAAGAAGCTGAAAAAATACTCCAAAAAAATAAAATTGAAAAATTACCAATCATTGATAAAAATGGTCGTTTAACTGGTTTAATAACAATTAAAGATATCGAAAAAGTTGTTGAATTTCCTAACGCAGCTAAAGATGAACATGGCCGCTTACTTGCTGCTGCCGCTGTTGGTGTTACAAGTGATACATTTGAACGTGCTACAGCTTTACTAGATGCTGGTGTTGATGCTTTAGTTATCGATACTGCTCATGGTCATTCAGCCGGTGTTATCCGTAAAATTACTGAAATCAGAGCACAATTCCCAGAAGCAACTTTAATCGCAGGTAATGTCGCAACTGGCGAAGCAACTCGTGCCCTTTATGATGCTGGCGTTGATGTTGTTAAAGTTGGAATAGGACCTGGATCAATCTGTACAACACGGATTGTTGCTGGTGTTGGTGTTCCGCAATTAACAGCTATTTATGACGCTGCTGAAGTAGCTCGTGAATATGGTAAAACAATCATCGCTGATGGGGGTATTAAATACTCTGGTGATATCGTTAAAGCCCTTGCTGCCGGTGGTAACGCTGTGATGTTAGGTAGTATGTTAGCTGGAACTGATGAAGCTCCTGGTGAATTTGAAATTTATGAAGGTCGTCGTTTCAAAGTTTACCGAGGTATGGGAAGTTTAGCAGCTATGGAACAATCAAATGGTTCTTCTGATCGTTACTTCCAAAGTGGCGTAAATGAAGCTAATAAGTTAGTGCCAGAAGGTATTGAAGGTCGTGTATCATACAAGGGTAGTTTAGCTGATATTGTTTTCCAAATGGTTGGAGGCTTACATTCAGGTATGGGTTACGTTGGTGCTGGAACATTGAAGGCATTACAAGATGACGCACAATTTGTTCAAATTTCAGGTGCTGGTTTAATTGAATCACATCCACATGATGTTCAAATTACCAAAGAAGCACCTAATTACTCAGTTAAATAATAATTAAAAAGGCGTGATTTCTTTCAGATGAAAGAAGTTACGTCTTTTTTAATGGAGAGTTTTAAATTATAAATAAGACTCTAATGATTAATCATGATTTGATGCAAAATCATTGTATACAGTAAAAGGAATACGACATTAGTTAGAAATATTAATTTACTTAAAAATAAGTATCAATTGTGGAAGTATTTAAATTTATAGACTACACTACGAGTATAAATATTATAGGGGGTTACGAATATGTTAATTATTGATTACGTTCATGGGGAACAGCTACAAGCAACTTATAAAACGGCAGCAGCTTTTGTTGCGATGATGCAATTGGAAGTACCTGAGTTTGAAGATTATTATAAAATTACTAAAGTAACGGAATCTGGTAAAGAGATTGAGTTATCAGATAAAACAATGGGCGGTTTATTTAACTACTTATTAGAACGTGGATAATAAAAAATGGAAAGCTTTCGTTTTTTACGAAAGCTTTTTTTGTACTACTTAGATTAAGTAGATTTAACCAATTCTTTAAAGTTATCGTGTGTGATATTTGATACAATATACTATAAGTAAAGAAAAGTCAGGAGATATCCAATGAAAATTTTAGTTGTAGATGATGAAAAAGAAATCGTTGATTTAATCTCTATTTATTTAAAAAATGAAGGTTACGAAGCAATTACTGCTCAAAATGGACTTGAAGCGATTGAAAAATTAGAAGAAATGCCAGAAATCGGTGTAATGATTCTCGACGTTATGATGCCTAAAATGAACGGAATGGATGTCATTAAAGAGGTTCGTAAAACTTCAGAAATTCCAATATTAATGGTTTCTGCTAAAACAGAAGATAT
Organism: Dellaglioa sp. CoH-56-MRSF-11; assembly: GCF_056782135.1. The sequence continues at coordinate 102,359 of NZ_JBXAYE010000001.1, forward strand.
GGACAAAATTCGTGGACTGATTACAGGTGCTGATGATTATGTTGTTAAGCCATTTAACCCATTAGAAATTATGGCACGTGTTAAATCATTACTCCGTCGTAGCCAAAACTCGAATCCGGCACCTGATGTTGCACTTGAAATAGGACCGCTAATTATTAAAAAAGATTCTCATGAAGTTCAAACAGTTGAAGGTAGTGATATTCAATTAACTGCTTTAGAATTCGGTATTTTATATTTATTAGCCTCACATCCAAATCATGTGTACTCTGCGGATGATATTTTTGAACAAGTTTGGCAACAAGAATCAATTATTTCTGCCAAAACAGTAATGGTCCATGTGAGCCATTTACGTGATAAAATTGAAGCAGCAACAAACGGTGATGATATTATCAAAACCGTCTGGGGCGTTGGATACAAGATAGAAATGCATTAGTGAGGGGTTATTTTTGAAATTAACTGGTAGAGAAAAAAGTGAATTAATCGCGGAAGGATTCATCACGATTATTCTATTAATTTTACTGAATTTATCAATTTTTATTCTATTAAATCAGACGATTGCTTCAAACCCAGGACTTGAGAATGGTATTTTTCAAATTAAGACGGCATTAACTTTTGGGCCGAATGATTTCAATGTCTGGAGTTGGGGGAATGTTTTTGTTGCGTTCATGCTTATTGTGGACGTTGTCGTGCTCTATTGGCGACTAATTCGACGTTATCATCAAATGCAGTTACGTCATGTTATTTCAGAATTGCATTATATTGCGGACGGTCATTACGATCATCAAATTCCTTTTAAACTACAAGGTGATATGGCGCGGGTCGTTTCAAGTATTAATGCTTTGGTTCAAAGTACGATTGAATCAATGGAAGAAGAACGTCGAATTGAGAATTCAAAGGATGAGCTGATTACCAATGTTAGTCACGATATTCGAACACCATTGACATCAATTATCGGTTACTTAGGTTTAATAGAAGATAATCAATATAATTCGCAAGAAGATTTACTATCTTACACACATACAGCATTTGTGAAATCAAAGCAGATGAAGGTTTTAGTAGAAGATTTATTTGAATACACAAAAGTGCGACAGACGTCGACGCCAATTAATGCGATTAATTTTGATATGAATCAAATGTTAGAACAATTGGCAGCTAGTTTTGAACTTGAAGCTAAAAATAAAGAAATGACAATTAGTAGCAATACGAACCCTAACCCGTTAATGATGGAAGCTGATACTGAAAAATTAGGCCGTGTTTTTAATAATTTAATATCAAATGCCTTAAAATATGGGGCAGGCGGTAAACATATTTATTTAGAAGCAGAAAAAATTGGTCAGGAAGTTATCGTAAAAGTAACTAATGATGGCCCTAAAATACCTGAACAATCACTTAATCAATTATTTGATCGGTTTTACCGAGTGGAAGAATCTCGTTCACAAAAAACGGGCGGAACTGGATTAGGGCTTGCCATTGCTCAAAGTATTGTCACGCTCCACGGTGGGTACATATATGTTGTCTCAAATGAAGAGCTAACTAGTTTTGTTATTCATTTACCATTGGGTAAGAATATAAAATTAACTAGAAAGCAAGAAGAACAGTTGCAAGAATAGCTATTATTGGGTATTCTTAAATGAATAAGAGAAGTTAAGAGGGTAAAGAGAAAATGATATTTTTAAAACGTACAAAGAAATTCGTAATTGGGCTTATTTCAGGGGCAGCACTATTTACTGGGGTTTCAGCAATGGGACTTCAAGATGAGGTTAAATCTGTATCAGCTGCAACAACCAGTTCAAGCGCTATTAATTTAACAGCTAAAGCTGCTTTAGCAATTGATGCAGATACTGGACAAGTAATCTATGAAAAAAATGCTGATGCTGTTTTACCAATTGCATCAATGACAAAATTAATTTCGATTGATGTTATTTTAGATCAAATTAAAAGTGGTAAATTAACTTGGGATCAAAAAGTTAAGATTGATAACGATTCTTATAAAATTAGCCAGGATACATCATTATCAAACGTTCCGTTGAGTAAAACGAAATCATACACAGTTAAACAACTGTATGATGCTAGTTTAATTTACTCAGCAAATGGGGCTATTATGGCACTTGCTCATGAAGTATCGGGATCGCAAAAAGATTTCGTAACATTAATGCGTGCAAAGGTTAAGTCATGGGGAATTACAGATGCTAAGATTGATAACGTTTCTGGTTTAACTAATAGCGATATCAGTAAAGCTGATCGATACCCCGGTTCAGCCGCATCAGATGAAAATGAATTAACTGCCAAAGATATGGGAATTGTTGCTAAAAACTTACTTAAAAAGTACCCAGAAGTATTAAAAACAACAAGTATCAAACGTAAATATTTCGATAAAGGAACATCTGACCAAACACTAATGGAAAACTGGAACTGGATGTTACCTGGTTTAGCTAAGGCATATACAGAATTACCTGTTGATGGATTGAAGACAGGTACTTCTGACAAAGCTGGTGAATGTTTTACAGGAACTGTAAAAAAAGATGGTCATCGAATTATTACGGTCGTTTTAGGATCATCACACAAGAGTGAAACGGATGTAAGTCGTTTTACAGATACACAAAAAATAATGTCATATGTATTTGACATGTTCAACGTGGAAACAATCAAGGCTGGTACAATATTTAAAAACGCCGATAGTTTACCTGTATTTCATGGTAAAGAATTAACAACTAAAGTTATGCTTAAATCTAATCAAAAAGTTTGGTTGAAAAAAGGCGAAACAGTTAAGTCGATTATTTCAGCTAAAGTATCAGAAAATACTGATTTAGTTAAGAAAACAGGATTAGAAGCCCCAATTAAGGCTAATAGTGATATTGGAACGCTTAAATTAACTGGTAAAGATAATGCGTTATCTTATGTTGATGGCAAAAAATCACTTTCTGTTACAGGAACGAATAAAGATGCCATTGAAAAAGCTAACATTTTTGTTATTATGTGGCGTGCAATTACTAACTTCTTTGGAAATTTATTTTAAATCAATAAAATCATCTCTGATTTCTAGGGTGATTTTTTTGTCTATATGGGCAATTTAGTCGTGTAAGATTAAAAAAACATTAAAAAGAAAATAAAAATTTGTTGTTCGTGGACATTTGATGTATATTATAACGTATCGATAAAATTTTATAGTAGAAATAATTAATTTAGGGGGCACCAATTTTAATGAAAATGATTAAGAATGAATTTAAATTTGTTGGAAAGAATAGAATACTTCTAGTTTCAACAATTGTTATGATGCTTATTCCGATTCTGTATGCTGCTTTCTTCTTGAAATCAGTTTGGGATCCATATGGCAAAACAAGTGATTTACCAGTAGCAGTCGTTAATAACGATGAATCTGTTAAATATAATGGAACGACATTGGATGTTGGTGATCAACTTGTAAAAGAGTTGAAGAATAATGACCAATTGAAGTGGACATTCGTTTCTGCAAAACAAGCAAAACAAGGAATGAAAGACAACAAGTACTATACAACAATTACGTTGCCTAAAAACTTCTCTTCAAATGCTGCAACTTTAATGGATACAAATCCTAAAAAGATGAAAATCACGTACGATACTAATGCATCTCGTAACTACATTGGTGAAGTTATCAGTGAAACAGCAGCAAAACAATTAAATAGCCAAATTCGTGAATCAGTCACGAAAGCATATGCAACAGCTATTTTCGGCCAAGTTAAAACAATCGGTAAAGGCTTTAAGACAGCTGCAAGTGGTTCTAAAACATTGTCTGATGGTACAGTAACATTGAATGATGGCTTAAATAGCTACATTACTGGTGTAGGAACTGTTAATAATGGTGTTCAAACACTTTCAACTAGTGTTGTTCCATTAAAAAATGGTGTTCAAAAATTAGCAACAGGCGCTGGTTCTTTAAGTGCTGGATTATCAAAACTTAATAATAGTACAGGTACATTAGCTTCAGGTGTATCGAAACTAGATACTGGCTCAACAACATTAGCAAGTGGTGTAAAAGGTTATACTAATGGAGTTACTGAATTAAATAGTGGTTTGAGTCAATTAAGTTCAAATTCTCAAGCATTAAATGATGGAATAATTACCTTAAGAGGTGGTATTACAACAGTTCAAGCGGGTAACCAATCGTTAACTAAAAGCTTGAAGGAGTCTGCTGCAACTTTAGATACACAATTAAATAGTCCAGATTCACAAGCTGAAATGGCAAAATTAATGGCTGGATTTACAGCATTAGATTCAGGAATTTCTAAGTTGAATTCTGAATTAAATGGCACAAATGCGCCTAATATTGATGCTAAAAAATTAACAGCCGATTTAACTCAAATTGGAGCTAATACTAAACTTGTTGCCGCTAAAGCAACAGATGCTGGTTCACAATTGAGTGAATTAAATAATAGTCTTTATAGTACAACTAACGCATCCAGTGTTGCTGCACAACTTAAGGATGCGCAAAGTAATATGGGTGCTTTAGTTACCTTTGTAAAATCACCTGATTTTGCAGCTTTAGAGAAATCTAATCCAACGTTAGCAAAAAGTATTGCTGCTTCTGTTAATGGATTAGGAAGTAATCTTCAAACTGCTGGCACAAGTTTAGCAGCATCAGGTAATAATACAACAAAAATTAAAACAGATTTATCTGATATGACAACACCGTTGACTGATAACGGTGACAAATTAAAATCGATTCAAAAAGAATTAGCAGCTATTCAAGAATTACTACCTAAATTACAAGCATTAAAGGCGGGTGTTGCCGAGTTATCTGCTCAAGAACCACAAGTAACAGCAGGTGCTAAGAAAGCCATTGATAAACTAATGGCTGGATTAAATACTGTTAAAACTGGTTTAACGCAGACAGGTTCTGGCACAAAGGAAAGTCCTTATGGTGCTATCCAAGCAACAGACTTACTAAATGCTGGATTAGGTCAAATTATGGCTGGGTTAAATGGTACAGATAAAACTCCTGGCTTAATTCCAAGTGTACAAAAATACACTGCAGGTGTATTAAGTGCTAATAATGGTTCTAAAACATTAATTGGAAACAACAGTGCCTTAGTATCAGGCTCGAGTCAATTAAGTACTGGATTATCAACATTGAATGGATCAGTACCAACATTGACATCAGGAGTTAGTCAATTAGCTACTGGCTCAGGTACATTATCAAATGGTTTAGTAAGCTTGAATGAACAAGTACCAACACTTGTTGCTGGAGTTGATAAATTAGCTGCAGGGACTCAAAAATTAGATGATAACTCAGCTAAATTAGGTGATGGTTCTAAATCACTTAAAAAAGGGTCAAAAACATTAGCTACTGCTCTTAAAACAGGATCAGATACAGTTAATGGAATTAAAGCAACTAACAAGACAGCTAATATGTTTGCAGCACCTTCAGAATTGGAACATAAGAATTACAGTTATGTTCCTAACTATGGACATGCTTTAGCACCATATGTTCTTTCACTTGCATTATACGTTGGGGCAATCGTCTTTAACTTTGCATTCCCAATCCGTAAAATTTCAACTGAAGGTCAATCAGCAACAGCTTGGTTCTGGAGTAAAGTTGCTATTGGAACTGTCGTTGCCCTTGGTATGGCACTTGTTGAAGTTACAGGGATGCTTATGTTTGGATTACAAGCAGACCATATTGCTGAAACTTACTTAATTGCAACAGTATTCTCGTTAACATCGATGTATCTTGTTATGGCACTTGCTATGGCATTTGATAATCCTGGTCGATTCGTGGCCATGGTTCTCTTGATGTTACAATTAGGTGGCGCTGGTGGTACGTTCCCAATGGAAGTTACGAATAGCTTTTTTAATGCCATCCATCCATTCTTACCAATGACATACTCAACCTTAGGGTTCCGTGAGTCATTAACTTCTGGAATGGTTAGTGGACAAATTGGCATGAGCGTATTTGTTCTTGCAATCTTCGCTATCGTTTCATTAGTTCTATTATGGGTTGCTATGCAAATTCTTCAAAGAGTTGGACTTGCTGGTAAATCACAATTAGATGATAATCAAAAATTACAAGATTTAGAAAAATAGATTATTAAATAGAGTTACGCAAAATTAATTTTGCGGGCTCTATTTTTTTGATTGAATATATTTAGAATGGGTTAATTAAATTGAGGTTCTTAATCTTAGTCCTAATGGTCGTAATAATAACTAAAAAGCGGTATACTGTTACTATTAATATTTAAAACAATAGGAGGCCAAATTATGTTAAGTCATTTTGATGAAAAAAATGTTGAAGTTAACGAAAAAGGAATTCCATTTCCAGCTGATACACGTGTTAGTTTTGAAACAAATAACGAGTTCTTTACTGGTGTCGTTGAAAAACAACTAAAAAATTCGGCTATTATTAAATTCGATAAGGAATTTATTAAGAATGAAACAGCTGAAGAATTAAAACATAAAATTGTTGTTAGTTATGCAGGATTAGAATTAATTAAATAATCAGGATTAGAGATTAGCGTGCGTACTTAGCGCTAATCTCTTTTTTTAAATTAAACTAAAAGGGGGAAGTCAGAATGAATAGGTGGATCCAGAAATATCTAGATAAAGCTAGTTTGTTGGCCTCTCCCGTACAAATTGTTGTCTTTTACTATTTAGCATTGATTGTAGTAACAAGTATTTTATTATGCCTTCCGTTCTTCAAACAACCTGGTGCTAGTGTGCCATTTATTGATACAATATTCATGGCAGTCTCAACGGTTAGTGTTACAGGATTAACCACATTTCCGTTAGAGCAAGTCTATAACAATAACGGTATCATCTTACTAGAAATGCTTTTTCAAATAGGTGGTTTTGGTATAACAATGCTCTCAACGTTTATTATGGTAATTGCTGGTCGACGCATTGGGTTGCAACAACGCAGGCTAATTCAAACTGATATGAATCAACCGCATTTAAGTGGAAATGTTCGTTTAGTTTATTCAATTTTCGGCATTATGCTAGGGATTCAAGCTTTTTTTGGTGTGATATTTTCAATTTATTTATATGTACGTGATGGCTTTGAACATCTAGCTGCGTCAATTTTTGATGGCTTTTATATTGCAATATCTGCGTTAACAAATGCGGGATTTGACGTTACTGGGAAATCTATTATCCCTTATTCGAAAGATTACGTCTTTTTATTTTTAATTATGATTTTAATTTTTATAGGTGGTTTAGGATTTCCCGTTATTATTGAAATTTTAGCGTGGATCAAGGTTACGTGGTTCAAACCAGGACATAAAAAATTTAGATTTTCATTATTTACAAAATTAGCAGGTAGTTTTGCGATTGGATTTTTCTTTATTGGAACAATATTAATTTTCTTATCTGAACATAATGGTTATTTTGCACATAAGGATTTCGTTGAGAGAGTTATGACAGCTATGTTTTATAGTATTACAACGCGTAATGCCGGACTACAAATTAATCAAATTAGTGATTTTAATACGACAACCTTATTGATTTTTTCTATGTTAATGTTTATTGGTGCTAGTCCAAGTTCAGTTGGTGGTGGTGTTCGAACAACAACAATTGGGATTTTAGGATTATATTTGTTATCGTTTATTCGTGGACATAAGAATGTGAATATTTTTAATAGAAGGATTCATGAAAATGATATTCAAAAATCAGTAGTAGTTGTTAACCTATCGATATTTATGTGTTTAATCGCGGTCTTTATTTTAAGTATTACGGAGAATCATTCGTTGATTTCGCTGATTGTAGAAGTAACTTCTGCTTTTGGAACGACGGGATTATCAACGGGAATTACCAGTTCATTAAGCATTATCGGTAAAATGGTCATTATTATTTTGATGTTTGTTGGACGCGTAGGGATGTTATACATGTTAATATTCTTTGTTTCGAAAAAAGAACGGGATGAAAAGTATCGTTTTCCATCAGAACAGATCATTATTGGATAACTTTTTGATTAGAGTTACTAAATAATGAGTATTAAGAAACAGATGTATGCTATAATTTATATCGTTAAACCAACTTTATATTATTGGAGGACTATCGTGAAAGAAACAGAGAAACGCTGGCTCACAGTTCTTAAAATTGCGATGCCGCTTTGCCTGAGTTACGTCCCAATTGGACTCGCATGTGGTATTTTGTTGCATGCAGCAGGCTTCAATACGATATTAGCAGGATTAGTTTCCATACTTGTCTTTTCAGGTGGTGCACAGTTTTTAATTGCATCAATGTTGACGATTCAGTCGCCAATTCTTTCAATTGTTACTATGCTATTTTTCTTAGAATTACGGTATGCGTTATTAGGTGCTAGTTTGTCACAGTACATTCGAGGAACTAGTCGTAAGTTTTTATACATATTTGCGGCATCACTAAACGATGAAAATTACGCAGTAAACTATTTAAAATTTGCAACAGATAAAGAATGGAAACCAAAAGATGCCTTGATGGTTGAACATTATTCATTATTATTTTGGACGATGAGTAATATTGCAGGTAGTTTAATTGGTGCTGGGTTAAAAATTAATTTAAGCATTGTTGAATTTGCATTAACTTCATTATTTATTTACATGATAGTCATGCAACTTAAAAATTATCTCACAATTATTATTAGTATTCTTTCAGGTATTTTAGCAATTATTTTCATGTCATTGTTCCAAAGTACGATGGGATTAGTTGTAGCAACTTTACTAGCTTCCTTTGTTGGATTTATTATTGAACATGAAATTGTTAGAAAAGGTAAACGAAATAAATTATTAAATACGATTAAACCAAAAGCAAGTCGACATACAATAAGTAGAAAGTCTAAAGTTTCTGAGGAAAGTTAACTATGGAAATGACAACAATGGATCATTTTTTATTAATTATTTTATCTGCAATTGTTGCATATTTACCGCGATTTATTCCATTACGAATTTTTTCATCTCGAGAAATCCCAGAATGGTTTAATGAATGGATGAAGTATGTACCCGTTGCGTTATTTTCAGCATTAGTTTTTAAAGACCTTTTTATTGATTCAAGTTTTCAATTTGTGGGCGTAGATAACGTCACAAAATTAATAGCGGCTGTGGTTGTATTCGCAATCGCATATCGTACGAGATCAATGGGATTATCTGTTGTACTTGGACTTTGCGCTATTATGCTGTTGTCACTTATATTATAAATTAAGTAAATAAGAATTTAGTTTCTCTCAGGGACTAAATTCTTATTTTGAATAACGGTTGAAGGATGTTCCATGATATAATAACAGCGATATAAATATAGGGATAAGAGGTGTGGTTAAAATGAAAAAATGGGTATGGGGATTAGTTGCAGTTGTTATAGTAGGTATGTTTGGTGGCTACGGTTTAACGAAACATGCAGAAGCAAATAAAAATTATAATACAGCCATGAAGAACGGTAAAACTGCGATTCAAGATGCAGAATATACTGAGGCAGAAAATTATTTTGATGTCGCTTTAAAAAAGAAATCAAATGATGCGACTGCACAAGCTTACAAGACACAGGTGACACATTACAAGGCAGTAATTAACAAAACTGAAGATCGTCAGTATAGTAAAGCAAAGGATGCAATTAGCATCGTGCTAGCGGATCATGATGGATCAGCAGTCATTAAAAAACGAGCAACAAATTTGAAAAAAGAATTAACAACGGTTCTTGAAAAACGTGCGCTATTCATAAAAACATATAATGAAGCAATGAATTTAAATACAGAATATAGCTACACAGCATCAAACGATAAATTAACTGAAATCTTAAAAGATAGTAGTATTGATAAAAATTATTACTCAGATTTAAAGAAAAAAGCAACAGACTTACAACAAAAAAATGATAAGAATTTGGCAACGATTGGCTACCCAACAAGTAGTTCTTCAAGCAGTTCTTCAAGTAGTTCGAAAAGTTCAACACCATCATCTAAAAGTAGTGGTTATGGGTCGGAGTATAGTATACCAGAAATAAAAAACAATTCGTCAGCTACGTTGACGTCAGAAGAACAAGCCGCTGCATCATCGTATTCAGGTTCGAATGAATATACAACAAGTTCATCTAACATAGTAGATGGTAACGGTAAAGCAATTACAGCATCACGTATTAAGGCAGCACGAGACTCAATTAAATTTGCTGGTGTTAACCCTAACTCATTTAGTGATTCAGATGTTGTAAAAATTATTAAACAGGCTGTTAAAGAAACAACAAGTGTTAAAGCTATTGCAGCGCGAGATTACAAATAAATTAGTATTTTAAGAGTGTGATTCTAAATTTTAGGATTATGCTTTTTTCTTAACCTCCACTGAAAACGTTTACTTTTAATTTGGTGCAAAGTTATTATATAGTAGAAATAAGGGGGAATATGACATGTACTTAGCTGTTAAAGAGATTAAATATAATAAACTTCGGTATGGTCTGATTATTTTCACCATCTTTTTAGTTTCATATCTCATTTTTTTTTAACGGGATTGGCTTTTGGGCTTGCGAACAATAATCGGTCTTCAATTGATAATTGGGATGCGGATAACATTGTTATCAGTCAGTATGCGAATAATAATTTGGCATCTTCCGAGATACAAAAAGACTCACTTCCTAAGATTTCAGGGTCAAAATCAGACTACGCTTATTTAGGTCAAATGATGGGCGTTGCTAGTCGGAAAAACGAACCAAAAGCTAATATTAGTGTTTTTGGAGTTCAATTTAATCAATTTTTGAAGCCTAAATTAGTTCAAGGCAGAATGCCGCAGAAAGTTAACGAAGTAGTTGTTGATAATGGATTAGATGCCACTAAATTAGGCCAAAAAATAAAAATTAATAATGCGAAACAAGAATATAAAGTAGTGGGGATAACGACGGGTAATAAATACACAACAGCACCAGTTGTCTATTTACAATTAGCTGACTATCAAACGTTACGTTATGGCCCGGACAATCCGACTGAAAAAATTAATGCAGTTGTTTTAAAAAATTCAGCTAAAATTAAAAAAGATCAACAATTAGCGACATTAACAATGGACAAGGTGATTAACAACATACCGGGATATGGTCCAGAAGTGAAGACCTTTACGTTAATGATTGGCGCCTTATTTGTCATTATTGCGTTTATCGTAGGTATCTTTATGTATATTTTAACCATTGAAAAAACAGCCGTTTATGGCGTGTTACGTGCACAAGGAGTTTCTAGTGGGACTTTGGTTAAAAGCTTAATTTGGGAGTCGTCATTACTAGGTTTACTAGGAATTGGATTGGGTATTATTGCAGATGTGGCAACAGCGCTATCGTTACCAGCTGCCGTCCCATTTTTAAATAATGTCTTCTTAGTCGTAGGATTTTCGGTTATCTTATTATTGATGATCATTCTAGGATCACTATTCTCCATTTTTAAAATATTACGTGTTGATCCACTTGATGCAATTGGAGGTGTCTAAATGAGTTTAATGCAATTATCTGATGTTTCTAAAACATTTGGAAAAGGTGATAATAAAAAGTTGGCTCTTGATAATATTGATTTAGTTGTTGAGAAAGGGACGTTTATTGGCTTGACAGGTCCATCAGGATCTGGAAAAACAACGTTGCTGACCATTATGGGTGGATTACAAGGATTAACCGATGGAACAATTTATTTTAAAGATCAAGAGATCGGACAATTAAGCGAAAAAGAGCGAACTAGGTTACGATTTAATGAATTTGGGTTTATTTTACAAGGGTCTAATTTAGTCCCATTTTTAACCGTTTTAGAACAATTTGAATTAGTCAATAAAATGAAAACTAAAAAAGAAAGTCGTAATCCCGAAATGATGTTACGTGACTTAGGTGTATGGGACCAAAGAAATCAATATCCTGCTAGTCTTTCAGGTGGTCAAAGACAACGCGTTGCAATCGCTAGAGCATTATTTGGGCAACCGGAGCTCATCTTTGCTGATGAGCCAACGGCAAGCTTAGATAGCAAAAGAGCGAAGCAAGTTGCAGCCCAGCTAGCCGATATTACTAAAAAGACGGGACAAACGATTATTATGGTTTCACATGATGAAGATGTCTTGGCATATACAGACCAAACATTTTTTATGCGAGATGGACAGCTCACAAAAGAATGATTTTTAATGATAACGAAAAGAGAACCGCAATTGCGGTTCTCTTTTCGTTTAAAGTTTTACTATTTTAGTGGAGTCCATTTCCAGTTATTAACTTCTGGAAGATCATCACCATTTTCACGGATGTATGATTCATGTTTAGCAACCATAGCTTCCATTTCTTTAACAAATTTATCGCCTGCAGCGCCTAAGTTGCCAGCTTGTAAGACAGCATCTTTAGCAAGGTTGTAACGATCCATTTGGTTCAAGACACGCATATCGAATGGTGTAGTGATATCACCATTTTCACGGTAACCATGGATTGAAACATTGTGGTTATGACGATCATAGAAGATGTCACGAACCATAGCTTCGAAACCATGGAATGCGAATACGACTGGTTTATCAGTTGTAAAGTAACCGTCAAATTCTTCATCAGAGAAACCACGAGGGTCAATCTTAGGATGACGTAATTTTAAGATATCTACAATATTGATGAAACGAATCTTCAATTCTGGGAATGCTGAGTTTAAAAGACTAACAGCAGCTAAAGCTTCTAAGTTAGGTTCTGAACCAGCAGCAGCAATAACAAGATCAGCATCATCGCCCTTAGCAGTACTTGCCCAATCGATAACTTTCAAACCATTGTCAACAAGTTCTTGAGCTTCATCAGCTGAGTAGAATTGAGGACGTGGTTGTTTACTTGAAACGATTAAGTTAATAAGTTCTTCACTTTGAAGAGTCTTATTCATAACAGCTAATAAACTGTTAGAATCAGCAGGTGTATATTCACGGATAAATTCAGGTTTCTTATCAGCTAAATGACCAAGCATACCTGGATCTTGATGAGTATAACCATTGTGATCTTGTTGGAATACAGTTGATGTTGCAATAACATTCAATGATGGGTATTGTTTACGCCATGTTTGTTCTTTGGCTTTACGTAACCACTTGAAATGTTGTGTCAACATTGAATCAACGACACGTAAGAATGATTCATAACTAGCGAAGAAACCATGACGTCCAGTTAAGACATAACCTTCCATCCAACCTTCAGCTTGATGTTCTGATAATTGTGAATCAAGAACACGGCCTACAGGACTTTGCCATTCGTCGTTACCTTCTTTGATTGGTTCTAACCATTGACGGTTAGTAGCTTCAAAGATAGCATTCAAACGGTTTGATTTTGTTTCATCTGGTCCGAAGATACGGAAGTTTTTAGGGTTTTCTTCAATAATATCACGAGCGAAGTCACCGAAAATAATCATATCTTGTGCTGTAACAGCACCTGGAGTTGATGTATCAACAGCATTTTTCTTCCAATCAGGCATAACTAATTTTTGAGGATTAATACCACCGTTAGTAATAGGGTTCATTGCCATACGTTGGTTGCCTTTAGGTGCCATTTCTTTTAGTTCAGGAATTAATTGACCGTCTTTTGTAAATAATTCTTCTGGACGGTATGATTTCATCCATTTAACAAGAGCATCAACATGTTCCATGTGACGTTGGTCTACAGGAATTGGAACTTGATGAGCACGGAATGAGCCTTCGATTGGTTCGTTGTTCCAGACTTCTGGACCAGTCCAGCCTTTTGGTGTACGAACAATCATAACAGGCCATTTAGGCATTGTTGCTTCTTCAGCTGGGTGTTTGCGAGCTTCAGTTTGGATTGCTTTAATTTTTTCGATAGCAAGATCCATTTTTTTAGCCATTTCAGGATGGATGATCTCAGGATCAGTTCCTTCAACGAAAATTGGATCCCAACCCATACCTTCAAAGTATTTTGTTAAATCTGCATCAGATTTACGTGATAAAATTGTAGGATTTGAGATTTTGAAACCATTCATATCAAGGATTGGTAATACAGCACCATCATTAACTGGGTTAATGAAGACATTTGAGAACCAACTTGCTGCTAATGGTCCAGTTTCTGATTCACCATCACCAATTACTGTAGCAGCAATTACGTCAGGGTTATCAAGAATAGCACCAGCGGCATGAGATAATGAATAACCTAATTCGCCACCTTCATGGATTGATCCTGGTGTTTCAGGAGCAGCATGAGAAGCGACACCACCTGGGAATGAAAATTGTTTGAACAATTTTTGCATACCAGTTAAGTCTTCAGTGATTGTTGGGTAGATTTCTGTATAACTACCATCAAGGTAAGCATTAGAAACCATAACTTGGCCACCATGACCAGGTCCTTCAATATAGAACATGTTTAAGTTATATTTATTAATTGCACGGTTTAAATGAGCGTAAATAAAGTTTTGGCCTGAGATTGTTCCCCAATGACCAATAGGGTTAACTTTGATGTCTTCAGGTACGACTTCAGTTTGTAATAATGGATTTTGTTTTAAATAAAGTTGTCCAACTGAAAGGTAGTTTGCTGCACGCCACCAAGCATCAACTTTATCTAAATATGATTTAGATGAAAAATCAGTTTCTGTCATAGTTACACACTCCTATATGTTTTATTTGCTAAAGTTATAGCGCTTTCTATATGTTCATAATAACAAACATTAAATAAAAGTCAATCATTTAATTCATTGGAACGTACCAATTATTTTAAAAAGTAAATAAAAAGCCGTTAAATAGCCTATTTAACGGCCATGAAAGTATTAAATTTAGAAAATTTATAATGAAATCTCATACTTGAATATTCAAATGGGGTACCATTATCTAAGAAGAAAATACCATCCATTATACTAACTGGTTCAGTTGGTTTTAAATTTAAAAGTTTTTGATCATTTTCGTCTGATGGTTCAGCGTAGATTGAAAGCGACGATTTAGTAACTGATTGATTCTGAATATCCTCCAAATAATTAAAAATTGATCCTTTAACAATTGTTTGAGATAAATTAGGAACAATCTTAATTGGAATATAGCCTGTTTCAATCATAAAAGGCGTTTTTTCAAATAAACGTAAGCGAACAATCTTGTAGACAAAATCATCTGTGTCTAAGAAAAGATTGCGTTGTAAATCTTCTGAGGGCGCAATAACTTCAAAACTTAGTACTTTAACTTTAGGGCTTTTACCATTCATTTCAAATCCGTCTGTAACACCTAAGTTAGAGCCTTCATAATTAAAAACGGTTTTATTTTTTAAATATAAGGGATTAATGAAGGTGCCGGAACCGCGTTTTTTAAAAATAATACCGTCGTTAGCCATTTGGCTAAGAGCTCGTTTTACTGAACTACGACTAATTTTATAAGTTTCACTCAAACTACGTTCATCAGGGAGTTTCATGTCGGGAAATTCATCTGCAGCGATTCTTTTTTTAAGTTTACTAATCAGTTGTTTGTAAATTAATTCAGCCATACAAGAGTACTCCTTTCGTAGAGTCAATCTTCATAGTTAACCATAAGTTTTAATAGACGACAAGTCGTCAACTTTCCGGAGAGATAATTATTTTAGAACAAAAAGGTAAGAATTACAGACATTTTAGTAAATATTTTGTACAATGAAGACTATAGTTAAAGGAGTGTGTCTATTGGAAATTTGGCAAAGTTTTATTGAAAATATTAAGTTACGTAGATTTGTTGTACTTTGTGTAATTATGGGTGTTATTTTTCTTGCGAAAGATGTCATTAGCATTGTTCTATTAACTTTTATATTTACATATTTAGTAGTCCGATTGATAAATGTTATTCAAAGACATTCATCAATTAATAGTCGAATAATTGTTATAGGAGTATATCTGGCAATTATCGCGCTGCTTTATTTGGCAGTTACTAAGTATTTTCCTATTTTAGTTTCGCAAACAGTTTCAATGGCACATTATGTGATTAATTTTTATCGTCATCCAGGTAAAGATACAAATCTTGTGATGGAATGGGTACTTAAATCTATTGGTAAATCTCAAATTGTGCCACAATTAAAAAGTAGTTTTACGCTTGTATTTCAATATATAACGAGCATTGGTTTTATGGCAGCAACATTTTTATTATCGCTTATTTTAAGCTTCTTTTATACGATTGAAAAAGATCAGATGACACATTTCTCAAAAAACTTTTTATCAAGTGATTTTGGTTGGTTTTTCCAGGATATTTACTTCTTTGGTGAAAAATTTGTTAAATCATTTGGTGTCGTTATTGAAGCACAATTCTTTATCGCAACTGTTAATACAGTTATTACTGTGATTGGGTTGTACTTCATGCATATGCCACAGCTCTTGCCTTTAGGAATATTAATTTTCTTATTAAGTTTAATTCCAGTCGCAGGGGTATTAATTTCATGTATTCCATTAAGTTTAGTTGGTTATTCGGTTGGTGGCGTACGTGATGTGGTTTACATCTTAATTATGTTAATGGTCGTTCATTTATTAGAATCATATGTATTAAATCCTAAATTTATGTCAAGTCGGACAGAACTACCTATATTCTTTACATTTGTAATCTTGTTAGTCAGTGAAGAATTATTTGGAACGTGGGGCTTGATTGTCGGAATTCCCATTTTCACATTCTTCTTGGATATCTTGGGTGTGAAGTCAATTCCTGGATCTAAAGGACGGATTGGTAAAATTAAAGGAATAAGGAAGGATAGTCAAACTGATGGTAAAGAAAAATAAATTTTTAGCTGATTTTAGAGTGAATAGAAAAAATACAAATTCAGTTAAATGGGATAGTTTAAAAGAGCAATATGGCGATGATAAAT
The DNA here is from genome assembly GCF_056782135.1 of Dellaglioa sp. CoH-56-MRSF-11. The sequence continues at coordinate 119,060 of NZ_JBXAYE010000001.1, forward strand.
TATTGCCACTGTGGGTTGCAGATATGGATTTTAAAGCACCTAAAGCCGTAACTGATGCTTTAATAGCACGGGTACAACATGGTGTTTTTGGTTATTCAACAATTCCTGATTCATATTATGATGCCTTTTTTGATTGGCAACAATCTCGCTATGGGATTGAACTGCATAAGGAATGGATGAGATTTGGAACAGGGGTTGTAAATTCATTATATCAATTAGTCGATTTAATGACGGAACCAGGTGATAGCGTCTTAGTTCAAACACCAGTATATTACCCTTTTTATAGTGCAATTGAAGATAATAACAGACGTATCGTACGAACACCTTTGAAACATGAAAATAATCAATATGAAATGGATTTTGAAGCAATTGAACGAGATATGAAAGCTAATCACGTTAAATTACTTATTCATTGTTCACCGCATAATCCAGTTGGTCGCGTCTGGACTGAAGCTGAACTGACACAACTCTTTGAAATTTGTCGTGAAAATAAAGTGATGGTAATTTCGGATGAAATTCATCAAGATTTAATTGTGGGAAAAAAACCATTTGTATCAGCTTTATCAATAGACGAAGGTCGTTATCGAGATAATATGGTTGTCGTTAATGCTCCCTCAAAAACATTTAATTTAGCTGCTTTACAAAACTCGCATATCATTATTCCAAACGCGCAATTACGAGCTAAGTACGATAAAATGGTACAGCGTTTGAACAAACCTGAGGGTAGTTTAATGGGATGTGTTGCTGGAGAGGCGGCTTATCGTTCAGGAGCAGTTTGGTTAGATGAAATTCTGAGTATCGTAAGGACCAATTATTTAGAAGTCAGCCACCAATTAGTCAATAAATTTCCAGAAATTAAAATTAGTGAACTAGAAGGCACATACTTGATGTGGATTGACCTTTCAGCATATGTAAATCCCAGTCGGATGAAAGAATTTATTCAGAATGAGTGTGGCTTAGCTATTGATTATGGACAATGGTTTAGTGAAGAAACGCCAGGCTTTATTCGAATGAATTTGGCAACTGATTTAGGAACGGTTCAAACAGCTGTTGATCAGTTGTTAAAGGGACTCAAAAGTGCAAAGCTAAATCGCTTAAATTAGACTATTAATTTATTTCATTTCAGTGTAAAATAAACCAGTAAACTAAAAATAGAAAAAGAGGATTTTATCTTATGGCAAAATTAGTATTTATTCGTCACGGACAAAGTGAATGGAACTTATCTAACCTTTTCACAGGTTGGGTAGATGTTAACTTGAGCGAACAAGGCGTTGCTGAAGCACAAGCAGCTGGTAAAAAGATTAAAGAAGCTGGAATCGAATTTGATCAAGCTTATACATCTGTTTTAACACGTGCTATTAAAACATTACATTACGCACTTGAAGGTTCAGACCAATTATGGGTTCCTGAAATCAAATCATGGCGCTTAAATGAACGTCATTATGGTGCATTACAAGGCCAAAACAAAGCCGAAGCAGCAGAACAATTCGGTGAAGATCAAGTTCTTGTATGGCGTCGTTCATACGATACATTACCTCCACTTTTAAGCGCAACTGATGAAGGTTCAGCAGCTAACGATCGTCGTTATGCTGATTTAGATCCTAAAGCTATCCCAGGTGGCGAAAACTTAAAAGTTACTTTGGAACGTGTTATTCCTTTCTGGGAAGACGAAATCGCTCCTAAATTACTTGAAGGCAAAAATGTAATCGTTGCTGCACATGGTAACTCATTACGTGCCCTTACAAAATACATTGAAAACATCTCTGATGCAGACATCATGGGCGTTGAAATGGCAACTGGCGAACCAGTTGTTTACGATCTTGATGACAAATTAAACATCGTAAGCAAAATTAAACTTTAATATTAATAAAAAACCTGATGACAATTTTATGTCATCAGGTTTTTTTGTATTAGTCAATAATTGGCGAAAAAGTCGGTAGTTTTAGCAGTTAAAACCAGAAAGCGCTTGCCAAAGCAAATAATATGTATTATATTGATGTAATCGAATACACATTCTATTTGATAAATATATCAAAGAAATGAAGGAGAAACGTTATGGCAAAAGTTATTACTGTTTTGGGCTCAACTAATATTGATAAGGTTGTTTCTGTACCCCGTTTCGCAACTAGCGGCGAAACTTTACACACACCAAATCATCAAGTTGAAGCAATGGGTGGAAAAGGATTGAACCAAGGTGTTGCCGCTGCACGTTCTGGTGCAAAGACTAACATGATTACAAAAGTTGGTAAAGAATTTGATACCTCAAAGAATATGAATGTTGAAAACTTAAGCACTGAACATGTGATTGTTTCAGATACTGAAGAAACTGGACAAGCTTATATTACTGTTTCAGCCGAAACAGGCGATAATATTATCCATATTTATGGTGGCGCTAATGCTGATATGACACCAGCTGATGTACGCGCACATGAAGCTGCCATTGCTGAATCAGATTTTTTGATTGCGCAATTAGAAATTCCAACAGAATCAGTTATTGAAGGTTTCAAGATTGCACGCGAACATGGTGTTAAAACAATTTTGAACCCAGCTCCAATGCCTGAAAATGGTGGACTACCAGCTGAATTATTAGAATTAACTGATATTATTACACCAAATGAACATGAAACATTCTTATTGACTGGGATAGAAGTGACTGATGAACATTCAATGATACACAATGCTGCGTACTATTTTGAACGTGGAATTAATACCGTAATCATTACAATTGGCTCAGAAGGTTCTTTCTACATGCGTGATAATGGTGAAGAAGGAGTCGTTCCAGCATTTAAGGTTAAGGCTGTTGATACAACTGCTGCCGGCGATACTTTTATTGGTGCTACAGCAACACGTTTACATGCTAATTTAGATAATTTAGCTGAAGCTATGCGTTATGGATCAGCTGCTTCATCTGTAACGGTGTCACATGCTGGTGCACAACCAAGTATTCCAACTGAATCTGCTGTATTAGCTGTTTTGGATGCTAATAAATAAATTTAAATTGTTGAATGGGAGATAAATTATGCGTAAAACTAATCTTTTGAATACAAAATTATCAAATGCTATTTCTGAAATTGGACATACACAATGGTTAACAATTGGTGACTCAGGCCTACCAATTAAGGATGATGGACGTAAAATTGATCTTTCAATCGTACGTGGATTACCATTATTTATTGATGTTTTAGCTGCAACACTTTCTGAAATGAAAATTCAAAAAGCTTTTTTAGCTGAAGAAATTAAAACGGTTAATCCTGAACAATATGCTGCTATCAAGGCTTTATTAGATGATGATGTTGAAGTTGTTTTCATTTCACATGATGAATTGAAATCGATGAGTCGTGATGATAATAATATTGCTACAGTACGAACAGGTGAAATCACACCATTTTCAAATATCGTTTTGGAATCAAATGTTGATTTTGAAGGCGAAGCAATTAAATAGTTATTAATATAAGGATAGGATGATATAAAAATGAATATGTTAGGATTATTTTTCTCACTTTTAGCAATTATTGGTTGGAGTGCATATCCAACTTTAGTATCATATTTTGGCGGTAAACCAGTTCAAGGTATTTTTGGAGCAACATGGGGAACTTTGATTGTTGCAATCGTCCTTTCATTAGTCATGGGAATGCCCATGTTACAAGGTTCTAATTTTTGGTTAGCATTTTTCTCAGGGGCAGCTTGGGCCTTTGGAAATGTTTTAACTATTATGGCTTTTGGGATGAAAGATCAGGATGGAAATGCTTTAGGTTCTGCTAAAGCAATGCCAATCTCAACAGCTTTCCAAATTACAGCAAATGTAGTTTGGGGTGTTGTAATGCTTGGTAACTGGGGTCCAGTTTCATCAAAATTATATGGATTCATCGCTGTATTTGTTATCTTGGTTGGAGCTTATATGACAACTTATCAAGAAAAGAAATCAGCTGGAAATAAAGAACTACTTACAAAGGCAGTTGGTGTCTTATTGATTGCCCAAGTTGGTTATTCATTATATGGTATCCTTCCACAATATACTAAAAATACTGATGGTATGCATATGTTTTTAGCACAAGCTATCGGGATGGCAGCATTTGGATTAATTCTTGGAATTTATGAATTAACGAAAAATAAAAATAACATTTTTACACAAAGTGTTACGTACAAACAAATTTTTTCTGGTTTCTTCTTTGCAATGGCAGCATTGGGTTATTTAGTTTCAGCTCAACCTGCAATGCTTGGATTGGCAACTGGATTCGTCCTTTCACAAGTTTCAATTGTTGGAGCAACGATTTCAGGAATTGTCGTTATGCGCACTAAAAAAACGGGTAAAGAATGGTTAGTTATTATTATTGGTCTTATACTAATTGTAATTGCGGCTTCTGTAACAGTTTTCTTAAAAAACTAGATAAAATTAATTTTAAAACCTTGATAACAATACTATGTTATCAAGGCTTTTTGTTATTATTTGATTTAAAATGTCATAAAATGATAAAAAAATAAACATTAACTAGAACTCACTATGATATTTAAAACCTACTTTCCGATTCAAGTTATAAAAGTCAAAATAATTGTAATTATCAGTTTAGGTGCTAGGATTGGACTTATAAATAAGATAATAGGAGGAATCATCATGGGGGATTTAACAACAAATGAAGGTCAAACATGGGCGAATAATCAAAATTCACAAACAGCTGGGGCTCGTGGACCGGTTTTAGTTCAAGATTACCAATTACTAGAAAAATTGGCACATTTTAATCGAGAACGTATTCCAGAAAGAGTGGTCCATGCAAAAGGGGCAGGGGCTAAAGGCTATTTTGAATTAACTAGAGATATGAGTGATTATACTATGGCAGGTCTTTTCAATGGTTTGGGCAAGAAAACGCCAGTCATAACCCGTTTTTCACAAGTAGCTGGTGAGGCAGGTTATCCGGATACTTATCGAGATGTACGAGGATTTGCAGTAAGATTTTATACAGATGAAGGTAACTACGATATTGTGGGTAATAATACGCCCGTTTTCTTTATTAATGATGCTTTGAAATTCCCAGATTTTATACATTCCCAAAAGCGTGACCCAAAAACGCATGCTAGAAGTCAGGATATGCAGTGGGATTTCTGGTCGTTATCACCTGAAACAGTTCACCAAGTAACAATGCTTATGAGTGATCGTGGGATCCCTGCTAGTTACCGAATGATGCACGGTTATGGAAGTCATACTTTTAAATGGGTAAACAAGCAAGGTGAACAATTTTGGGTTAAATATCATTTCAAAACAAACCAAGGTGTTCATAATTTAAGTAATGAGGTTGCTGAAGAATTAAGAGGAAAAGATTCTGATTACTTACAAAATGATTTGTATAATGCGATTGAGGATCAAGATTACCCCAGTTGGACAGTAGCCGTACAAATTGTGCCTTACAAAGCAGGATTAGCCTATCCGCAAGATATCTTTGATGTTACGAAAGTTATTTCGCAAAAGGACTATCCATTAATTGAAATTGGCCAAATGGTTTTAGATGAAAATCCAAAAAATAATTTTGAAGATATTGAAGAATTAGCATTTTCACCAGCTAACTTCGTTCCAGGAATTGAAGCCTCACCAGATAAATTACTCCAAGGACGCTTATTTGGTTATAAAGATGCTGCAAGATATAGATTAGGTGCTAACTATGAACAATTGGCAACTAACCGTCCTAAAAATGAGGTTCATAATTATGAACGAGATGGTTTAATGGCGCAAAATCAGAACGGTGATGTTAACTATGAGCCCAACAGTTTAGGTGGACCTGAAGAAAATCGCCATGCAGAAGTTCATGGTGATACATTGGATGGAAAAGTAGGCAACTATTCAGTAAATGAGGATTATTATACTGCTGCCGGTAAATTATATCGATTGTTACCTACTGATGAAAAAGCACGTTTAATTGAAAATATTAAATTAAATCTGGGACAAGTTAAAGATATTGAGATAAAGATTCGTGAAACTAAACAGTTTTATCAAGCTGATAAGGAATACGGAACACGTGTCGCAGAAGCATTAGGGTTAGAACTAAGCTTAATTAAATAATTCTTTCGGTGTATTAAAATGTTTAACAAAAAAAAGGAATAAATCACTGTAATCAAACAGCGATTTATTCCTTTTTTTTGTGTTGTTTACATGCCGTGTTCTAAAAGATACTTGTAAGAAATATCTGATAAATCGGGTGAGATACGGACACGATGCAAGGTGAATAGTCCTTGGCTTTCATTAGCGAGTCCTGGTAATGTCGTTAGACCAAGTTTGTAGCCTGCATCTTTAGCAAGTTTAGCGGTCTGGTTATTGAAGCGACCAACTGGATAACAAATAATTGATGTCTCTTGATGAAATTTATTGTTTAGCCATTTTTTCGAATTCTTAAATTCAAAAGTTTGTTGTGCATCGGTCATCTGATTAAGTTCCTCATGATGGACAGTATGACTTTGAATACTTACTAAACCTGATTTTCGCATCTCGTTCATTTGTGGCATAGTTAGTTTGTTTATGTGGCCAAAGTGGCTTGTAATATAGTTGATGGTTGCTTTTTGATGATATTTTTTGAGAGCAGGATAAGCTTTTTCATAGTTATCCTTGTAACCATCATCAAAAGTAATCCAAACAATTTTATTAGCAGGTTTTTTATGTGTTTTAAAAACTTCGATAGCTTCAGCAGGTGATAACGTGTAGTAACCATTTTTTTTAAGCCACTGCATTTGATGGGCAAATTGTGCTTCAGGAATACGAAGTGAATTTCCAACAGAAATACTATGATACATTAAAATTGGAAATTCGGTCTGGCCCTTAAATGATTTCCAATGCGAACTGTCTATTTTAGTATTTGAAATGAGCTTATTTTTCTTAATAGTTTTCTTGGGTAAAGATGAACTTACCTTTTTAGAGCTATTTTTTTGGTGATTAGTATTGGAAACGGAGTGAGAATTTTGAATGAAAAAGAATAATGAACCAATAGAGACGATTAGGACTAAGAATAATAAGATAAACCAACCTTTTTTATGTTTTAACATGATGAACTCCTTTTATGAGAAACGATACTATCTAATTTACCACGCTAAGGTAGTAAGATTCAATTTTTACGCGGATAAAGTCAATAAATGTAAAAAAAGGTAAGGCTATGATAGTATAAAGTACATATTAAATATTTAATTGGGGGAAAATATGCGTAGAACATTTCATTTTTTAAATCAAAGTTATAAGGAATTTTTTCAACACTGGAAATTGTATTTTATTTTAGTAGTTGTTACTAATTATATTTTATCTGCAGTGGTACAACCAATCTTAACTTGGGTGGTAAGCCAGATACTTAGTAGTAACCAAGTCGAATATTTAACCTATACTAACATTATTTCGGTTATTGAGGATAAACCTATATTATTAATTGAGTTTATCCTTGTTATATTAGTTATATTAAGTATTGTTTATATTCAAATGTCTTTCATGATCAGGGGTATTCAAGCTATTCGTTATGATTTAAAAATTGAATTTAAGTCATTATTAAAACAATCAATTCATGACGTTTTAGAGTTACGTCCTTTAACAGCGTTGCTCGTTATTTTTTACTTCGTTTTAATTTTACCATTTGGACAAGTCTTATTTACATCTACTTTATTAAATAAGGTGACTATTCCAGATTTTATTCTTCAAGATATGTGGACAAGTCCAGCTATCTGGGGCCCAATACTTTTAGTCTATGGTGTAGCATTTTTCTTCTCTATCCGATTAATTAGTTTTATTCCAACTATGTTGTTTAGTTCAGAAAAAAGAATCGGTCATTTAATTAAACAAAGTTGGGAAGCTGGACGTGGCAAATTTTGGATAACCGTCACAAAAGGATTAGTAATTACGGCTTCTATAGCTTTTATATCAGGAATTGTTCAAATTAGTTTGTTCCTAATTCAGAACTATGTAGATAATCATTTTCAAAATCAAGCATTTATGATTGTGATGTTTAATCTGTTTATTTTGGAAATTTTAGGACAAATCGTATTAGCTTTAAGTGTGACTATGTTGTTAGGTATTGCGCTAGATGTTTTTGAAGAACAACAACCGCATTTGAAACCCGTTCAAGAAACATTCTATAAAGAGAAACGCTTTATTAAATTACAGAAAGTTAGTGTCGTTGTTCTCCTGATACTAGTTGCAGGGACAGCTTCTATTTATAATTATGTTTACTTAAAGGGGATGCTAAATGACTATCCAGTTCTTATTTCTCACCGTGGAGTTGATGATGGAAATGGTGTACAAAATACCATTCCTGCCTTAGAAAAAACAGCTAAAGAGAAACCTGATTACATCGAAATGGATATTCAAGAAACAAAAGACCATAAATTTGTTGTTATGCATGATCCAAATTTGGAAAATTTAGCGAATGTTAATCGGACAGTACATGATTTAACATTATCCGAGTTAACAGCATTAACTGTTCGTGAAAATGGTTATTCAGCTAAAATTCCAAGTTTCGATGAATATTTAAAGGCAGCAGAGAAGAATCATCAAAAATTATTAGTTGAAATCAAAGTATCTCCGCAAGATAGTCCCAATATGACTAAAAACTTTGTTAAAAAATATCAAAAAAGACTATTAGCTGATAAGGATCGAATTCATTCTTTAAGTTATGATGTTGTTTCACAAGTAAAAAAACAAGCACCAAAGCTTTATATCAGTTTTATTATTCCATATAATATATCATTTCCAGAAACACCAGCAAATGCGTACACTATGGAAGCTACAACTCTAGATGACTCATTTGTGAGCAAGGCACATGATAAGAACCAGGATGTCTATGCTTGGACTGTAAATGATGAAACGATTATGCAAAAGATGTTATTTATGAACGTTGATGGTATTATTACGGATGACTTTGGTACACTTAAACAAGTTGTTCAAGCTAATAATGATCATCCAAGTTATGCAAGTAAATTATCAATATTCTCAAATAGATTAACGGGAATTAGCATAACAATCGATAATTAAATTAGTTAGGTTAGGAAACATAAATTAGAAAAGATTACTATAGATTAGTAGTCTTTTTTAATTTTGTCTAGATGTTAACGTTTACACTATTTAGGTGGCATGCTATGCTTAAGTTGCTACTAAACTGAAATCAGAGGAGTGTCTAGTAAGTATGATTAAAATTATCGCATCAGATATGGACGGCACGTTATTAAATAATGAAAATAGTATTTCGAAGGGTAACGCAGCGGCTATTAAGAAGGCTCAAGAAATGGGAGTGACTTTTGTTGTTGCCACTGGACGAAGTTATGATGAGGTAAAACCCTTAATTGACGCAGCAGGTATTAGTGCACCGATGATTAATTATAATGGGGGCGCTACGGTAACTGAGGAAGGCAAACAAATTAATAGTTTTCCAATATCAAAAAAAGAGGCACAAAAACTCATTAAATTTTTGAAGAATGAACATGCCTTTTTCAAAGTTATGACGTCAAAAGGTGTTTATTCAGATGATCCTCTTAAATATGATGAAGCGGTTATCAAATTAAACTTAAATCCTATTCATTATATAGACGATTACAGTGAAATTATTGATGATTCTGAAATAGATTTGTTTAAATTTCTTATTCGAAAAACGGATGAATCAGATGACTTATCTGTTTTAAAAAATAAAATTGAAGAAAATGAAACACTCATTGTGACTTCTTCAGGGGATAATAATCTTGAAGTTAATCATGTTAATGCACAAAAAGGGATTGCGTTGAAAAAATTTGCTGATAGTATGGGTATTCCTATGTCAGAAGTGATGGCAATTGGCGATAATTTGAATGATATATCGATGTTAAAAGCTGCAGGTATCAGTTATGCAATGGAGAATGGTCATCAAATTAATAAAGATATTTCTAATCATCATGCAAAAAAGAATGATGAAGATGGTGTTGGATTAGCTATTTTAGAACAATTAGCTCAAAAATAAGACAAAAGGACTAAATCCCATTTACGGGATTTAGTCCTTTTGTCTTAATATTTAATCAGCAATTAAATCACCAGCAGTTGGGCCAGCATCTAATTTGTAAATACGTTCAACATCAATGATGACAGCATAGTACATTTTTGGTAAATGGCGTTCTTCACCAAATTTAACAGCATCGTCAAAAATTTTACCGGAATCAATTAAATGTGCTGTGCCTTCAAACCGGAAGCCTTTTAGATTAGGACGATCTATAACAGCAACAGCTGCACGGCCATTATTTTGAAGATTGTGTAATGCATGTTTAGCTGTTTCTTCATTATAAATCAAATGCGTATCATCAAAAACACGCATTGATCCTTTAGGACCAACTTGTGGGAACCCATTTTCATCTACGGTTGAAAGAAAATTAAGTTGTTCAGGAATCATTTTTTTCATATCTTCTGTTAATTTTGCCATTATAAAATCTCCTTTTTATTTACTTATTATAAGTAAAACTTATCATGATTAAGGTATATTGGCAAAATATTAGCTTTACAAAAAACTTGCAAATAGGGCTAAAAAAACTATACTTATATGAGTCTAATAGTGATTTCTAAAAGGACTTCGAAGAAAGACGCTAAAGTGATATGTATAGATTATTAATTTTAACAGTACTAATGAGTCGTAATATGTCAGGATATAAGTTACGATTGGTATTGGAAAAATGGTCGTCCATGATTCTAAATGGAATGAAACTTATTGCTTTAAAATATGTGGTATGAATTATATTGGTGTAGTGGAGCAAATTAAAGATATACAAAAGGAGAATAAAAAATGAAAAAAGCAACAAATCGTTGGGTAGCATTGTTCGCTATGAGTTTAGGTGTTTTTATGGGCCTTTTAGATGTTACTGTTGTAAATGTTGCTTTACCAAGTATGGCAGTTGATTTTAAAACAACATTTAGTGATTTACAATGGATATTAAATGCATATACGTTAATGTATGCAGTCAGTTTATTAATTGTTTCAAAATTAGGTGATATGTTTGGACGAAAAAAAGTCTTCATCGCTAGTACAATTTTGTTTACGATTGCATCTGTTGTAAATGGGCTTGCACCAAACTTATTAGTTCTTGATTTTGGTCGAGCAGTTCAAGCAATTGGTGGTTCAGGAATGATGAGTTTATCAATGGCGTTAGTTGCGTCTAACTTTGAAGGCCGAGAACGTGGGACAGCACTTGGTATTTTAGGATCAGTTATTGGATTCTCAACAGCAATCGGACCTTTAGTTGGTGGATTTTTAGTTGAGAACTTTGGTTGGCCTTCAATTTTCTTTGTTAATCTACCGGTCGGTATCATTGCGATTTATTTGGTTATTAGAAATGTTAAAGAAACACCTGCATATGGCGCTGGGGAATCGATTGATTTTATAGGAATGATTCTTTCAGCAGTTGGATTATTTGCTGGTATTTATGGCTTAATTCAAAAAGAACAACATATGCATTGGGCTTGGACTGATATGCATGTTATGGGATGGTTAATTGCATCAATTTTAATCTTAACTGCCTTTGTTTTTGTAGAGTTAAAAGTTAAATCGCCAATGATGAATTTAACATTATTAACAAATCGTCATTTTGTTGGTGTTGTAATTCTTGCATTTGCACTTGGTGCTGGTATCTTTGCGTTAGCCGCTTATCAAACAAGTTTAATGCAAAATTATATGGGATATTCAGCCTTTTCCACGGGATTACATCAACTACCTATGAGTTTATGGTCGCTTGTCTTAGGTCCTTTTACAGGAGTTCTAGGATACAAGTTTGGTAAAAAGTGGATGATTTCACTTGGATTTATCGTTGCCTCACTTGGTTTATTTACGTTTAGCCAGGTAACAACAACGGACTTTACCTACATGCAATTACTTCCGCTTCTTGTATTAACTGGATTGGGTAACGCTATTATTAATCCGATGATTAATACTGCTGCTATGGATAATATTAATCCAAAAGAAATTGGCATGGCATCTGGTTTATTGAATGTTTTTCGTCAAATTGGAATAACAGTAGGCGTTGTAATTCTTGGTTTAGCACAAACTAAAGCATATGAATCAAGTTTGAGCACTGGTTTTAGTGATAGTCATATTCCTAGTGTAGCTGCAACGGGTATTCAGCAAGCCTTAGTAAATGCAGGAGCATTTTCTGGACATATGGTTGCGTGGAGTCAAAAAATAATAGCGACTCCTTATGCTGATAAAGTTCAAAAGATTGTTTTAACAGCTTTTGATAAAGGCATGATTCAAGTTGTTTTAACATCATTGGTCATTATGATTATTGGAATTCTAGCAGCAGTCTTTTTATTAAGAGAAACAAAAAGTGTCGATCAAAAATTAGATAAATAAAAAAACTTTTTTTATGTCATTAGGTTTATAAGAAGTGAAAGCTGTCATTTAAAATTTTGAGTGGCTCTTTAATGATACCGATATATTTCTGAAGCGTAAGACTCCTAATAGTATCGCTGTTTATAACAAGGCGTATGATAAAATAATATTAATTTAAAAATAAATCATCCAATAAAAGGGAGATTAGTAATGACGAAAATAATTCCTAAGGTTTTAACAATTGCTGGTAGCGACGCAAGTGGTGGCGCTGGTATGGAAGCAGATTTGAAAACATTTGAAGAGTTTGGAACTTATGGTATGGTTGCGCTAACTTCAATTGTTACCATGAATCCAGATGCTGGATGGGCACATAACGTAACTGTTATGGATGCTGAATTAGTAAAAGCACAGTTGAAAACGACAGGTGCCGGCGGAGATATTGCTGCAATGAAAACAGGGATGCTTGGTAGTGTTGCAATTACAGAAGTAGCTCGTGAAAGCATTTTAGAAAAAGAGATTAAGAATGTTGTGATTGATCCTGTTATGGTTTGTAAAGGTGAAGATGAAGTATTAAATCCAGAAGCAGCTGATGCTATCCGTGATTTATTGATCCCAATTGCGACAGTCACAACGCCTAATTTGTTTGAAGCTGGTGTTTTATCTGGAATGGGAACTTTGAAATCACTTGACGACATGAAACAAGCAGCTATTAAGATTCATGAGTTAGGTGCAAAAAATGTCGTTGTTAAAGGCGGTAAAGCTCTTAAGGGTGAAAAGGCGCTTGATTTATTTTATGATGGAACTCAATTTGAGGTTTTAGAAACTGAAAAGATAACGCCTGCTTATAATCATGGAGCAGGATGTACATTTGCAGCGGCCATAACTGCGGGCCTTGCAAACGGATTGTCAGTTAAAGAAGCTGTCTATAAAGCAAAAGATTTTGTAACTGCTGGAATTAAATCAGGTTTTGCATTTAATGAATACGTAGGCCCTTTATATCACGCTGCTTACCGTTTAAATAAATAGGTACTAGAGACTCACTTTTATTTTGTATAAAAATGAGTCTTTTTTTGTTGACTTAGAGTGCACTTTAAAGAGTAATGTAAACATACTAATTAAATTGGAGGATAATGATATGTCAGTAGAAAATAAAGTTGTTGTTATTACAGGAGCATCAAGTGGTATTGGTGAAGCAACGGCCAGAATGTTAGCTGAAGGTGGGGCTAAAGTCGTTTTAGGTGCTCGTCGTGAAGCTAAGTTAGCAAAGATTGTTGAAGAAATTAAAAAGAATGGTGGTCAGGCAACATATGCCGTTACTGATGTCACTAAGGCAAGTGACGTTAAGAATTTAGTTACTTTAGCACAAGAAACTTTTGGTGGGATAGATGTTATATTCAATAATGCTGGAATCATGCCTAACTCGCCCTTATCGGCTTTAAAAACGGATGAATGGGATGATATGATTGATATCAATATCAAAGGTGTATTGAACGGAATTGCTGCAGTGTTGCCTATATTTATTGAACAAAAACATGGACATGTTATTACAACATCATCTGTTGCAGGCATTAAATCATTCCCAGATGCAGGTGTTTATGGCGCAACAAAATTTGCTGTCCGTAATTTAATGGAAGTTCTAAGGACAGAAAGTGCTATGGAAAAAACAAATATAAGAACATCAACCTTATATCCAGCAGCAATTAACACAGAATTATTAAATACTATTACGGATGAACAAACCCTTTCAGGGATGTCGTCATTTTATGAACAAGTTGGAATTGATCCGGTCGCAATTGCACGCGTGGTTAAGTTTGCCATTGATCAACCAGAAGAAGTTAATGTTAATGAATTTACGATTTATCCAACTGCTCAAGCTTAAATTTAAATAATAAAAAAATCTCGAGAATTTATTTTCTCGAGATTTTTTCATTTAGATGATAATACCTTCACAATGATCGACTTCGTGTTGAATGATTTGTGCCATCCAACCTGAAAACTTTTGGGTTTGTGGTTGAAATGATTTGTCTAAATAATCAACTGTAATGGAATCATATCGTTGTGCTGGACGTTCGCCAGTCAACGAAAGGCAACCTTCATTGACGTTGTAACGTCCAGATTTTTTTGTAATCTTAGGATTAATAAAGGGAACATTTAGATTACCAAATTGGCAAACGATAATTCGTTTATTCACACCAATCATATTGGCAGCCATTCCAACACAAACCTCTTTATTTGCTTCTAATGTATCTAATAAATCGGTTACGATTGAGCCATCATTTTTAGTTGCAATCTCAGCTTTTTGTGCGAGAAATATTTCATCGTGCATAATTGATTTTATCATTTTTCTCCTTTGATTTAAGTAGCATAATTAATAAAGAAATGTTGATGGATATCTAGTTAATGATTTTATCATGATTTAGAATATAATGTTATCCTCAAGTAGAAAATTATTATTTTAGGATTAATTAACGTCAATTTAATAGGTAAAAGATATTAAAAAAGTGAGTCATACTCTATTCTCAATATAGGGTATGATTCACTTTTTTAATTATTATTTATGTGACTCTTCTGTAAAAATAGCTTTAACAATATCATTAGCTGTGCGTAAACTAACATCATTTACAAAAGGTCTTGGACTTGCAGCTGTTAGCCAATGAACACCATCAGTCGGAACACCCCAGAAGTATAAACCAGGTTGCGGTGTCTTATGCTCATCTAGTAATAAATTGCTGACAGGGTCAACGTTGACTGCGCCATCTATAACAGAATCACCTTTAGTTGGATTTAAAATTAAAGGATTGGCGATTTTTGTATCGAGTAACTGTTTTATTAAAGGACTTGTTGCTGTTGTCGCATGAACAGCAGGAACGCGTGCTTCAATTAGAGTTGTTGCTAAGTAGCGTTGATCTGGTTGGTTTGCACTATATGTTTCAAATTGATGATCTTTAGTATCGACGACCATTCCAGGTTCTAATAGTGTAACAACATCAGCTTCAACGAGTGCCCGTAATTGTTCAACTCTAATGGTAGGAGGCCCGATTGTTAAAAAGTTATTTAATGAATTAAACCAGCCTAAGAAGTTAGTTAAATAGTCATCATCTGTTAAGAGACGGTTATCAATTAATTGTCTAACCGGAAGACGTAAGTCACGTAAAACCTCAAGAGCACTGGTCAATGGTCCGGTCTTAGTACCTAATTTTGCATCTACTGCATCTTTTTGTAAATGGTCTAACATAACGGCTTTGAAATCTTCATTAGGTTTTTTAGTCATTGGATTTCCTAGATGATCCCAATTAAAGCGATCTTCTTCAAGAATAATTGATCGCTCAACGGTTACTTTAGGATCTTTTAAGAAAGCTAATTGGAATTTTGTTAAATCGATTTTTGGATAATTCTGTGCGACAAGTAATGAATAATATTGATATTCAACGTCATGACTTAATAAGGTCCAAAATTCATTGAAAGAAACGGTACCATTTTCCATGAAAACTGCCATTTTAGCCGCCGTTAAAAAATGAGCTTGAGTTTCTTCGCCGGGTGATTTTTGATTATCCCCTTTGGCATGATAAGGCCATCCACGACGCGAACCTGCCACAATGTGAGGTTCGTTACCGTTTGCTTGATATTGTAGTTGCCCGTTCTCTAATCGCTTAAATAGACCACCACGGCCTACAGTCAAACGGGTCACTAAATCAAAGAAGCTAAGACCTAAGCCACGTAAAATAACAGTATCTTCGTGCGTGATATGATCTAGTTTTGTTTCATTTGGAAAGCCTGGTAAAACATAAGTTAACTTGTTTTCTGTAGCGAATGTATCAAATCTTTTTTGTCCGACAGATAATTCATTTTCAAGATTACCTAAAGACATTACGACATAGTCAACGATGCTAACTGAAGGTAAGGCGGTTGTGATTTCAAATTGATCAGCTTTTTTTGAAATTTGTGTAACCGTACTTTTATTCAAATTAATTGTGATATTGTTAGAGGCACGTTTAAGTAATTCAGCGTAGTACCATTGGATATAAACACCAAAAAGTGCTCTTGTTGCATAATCGTTTGGATGTAAATCTTTAATTTCAGTTAAAAAATCCGCTGAATAATTATTTATTTCGATAAAATCATGAGCATCAGATTGAGCCCATTCGAAAATGTTTGGTCCTGGGATAACTGGACCAATAGATTGGACGCTTGTTCCATAGAATAAACTAATTTGTTGAGCTGCGGTATTCATGATTAATTCGTGTGGTTGAGTTGGTGACCATACGCGCCCACCAACACCATATGGATCATATAAATCAATAGTAAGTGGTGAATTTGAAGGATCTGCTTGTTGCCAAGCAATGAGTCGTTCAAGTGTAATCAGACCTCGTGGTCCGGCACCAATAATGGCTAAATGCATAAAAGTAATCTCCCTTGTCTTATAAAAACTAATTTCATTATAAACTTTAAAACAGAAAAAATCGCTTGATAACGTCTTTAATAGTAAAAATTAATCGTATATTCTTGTTAACTTCTGATAATTTAGTATACTTAATTTGAAAGAATATTTTAAGTACAATCTGAAAGAAGGATTTGATGAAAAAACCAATGTCACTATTGGATAGGGTACTGTTCGCTGGATTAATATTTGCCGGCGGGGGATTTGATGCGTATACCTATATCGTACATGATGGTGTTTTCGCTGGTATGCAAACCGGAAATTTAATTATATTAGGTATTGATATGGGCCAAATGAAATGGGGGGCCATATTCGATCATCTGATTCCAATTTTTGCTTTTATGATTGGTATTATTATAACTAGAAATCTGCAACATCGATTTAAAGAAGAAGATTCAATTAATAAACGACAACGATTTGTTATCGGTATTGAGACGATCCTTTTAATTATTGTTGCATTTATTCCAAGAAATTGGCCAGCACAGTTATCTACAGGAATCATTTCAATGGTTGCAGCAGCTCAACTTCAAGAATTTAGACAAATCAACGGAGGACCTTTTACGTCATTTATGATGACGGGTAATTTGAGGACAATGGCTGAAAGTTTTTATGACGGAATTGTTAAAGGTAATATAATCGCAATGGCTAAAGGTTGGCGGATGTTGGGTGTCGTCTTAGCATTTCTTTTTGGCGCAATTTCTATGGGTGCTATGGTACCGATAATGGGAACTAAAACGATATTATTAGCTGCATTTTTCTTGTTATGTTCATTGATTGGGCTACAATTAAATCCAGAAAAAAGATTATAAAATAAAGGGGTTAAGACAATGACAGAAATTAAAAAGAATCCAAAAGTTGATTTACACTTAGAAAAAGCAACACAATGGAAAGAAGAAATGACACAGTTAAGAGAACTTGCACTCGAAACGGGACTGACTGAAGAATTTAAATGGGGCAAACCTTGTTATACACTAAATGGTAAAAATATTGTCTTAATTCAAGGATTTAAAGAGTATATGGCATTACTTTTCTTAAAAGGAACTCTGATTGATGATGGTAAGGGTATTTTAGTTCCAACGGGCGAACATACTGAGGTTGGTCGCCAAATTAGATTTCATAGCTTAAAAGATGTTACTGATTTAAAAGTAGAGATAAGTGATTACATTCAACAAGCAATTAATGCAGAAAAGGCTGGGTTAAAGGTTCCTAAGGGTAAACCAACTGAATTAGTGTTGCCAGTGGAATTCCAGAAAAAAATGAATGAAATGCCAGAATTGGAAGAATTTTTTGAAACGTTAACGCTTGGACGTCAAAAAACGTATGCACGTTATTTTGCAGATGCTAAAAAAACAGAAACGCGTGAGGCTAGAATTATTAAATATATTCCGAAAATTCTTGATGGTAAAGGACTTAACGATTAGACAGCAAAACAGCGACCAGATTTTATCTGATCGCTGTTTTTTTAATTATATTAATCTAATTTCTTTTTTAATTCTGTAACGATTTCAGCATGTTTAGCTTCAGTCAATTTAATTTTTGACATAAAGATAAGAGCAGCAACAATTATTAAGGCCATTGGAACGAAGAACATGTACATTCTGAATTGTAGTAAACCACTGTTTGTAATATCGCTTGGTTTAGCACTACCTGTCATACCAGCTTGGATTGCGGCAAAACCAACAACACCATTAGCGAAGGCACCAGCTAATTTATCCAACAAAGGACGAACTGCTAAAGTAACAGATTCATTACGTGTTCCACTCTTTAATTGACCGTATTCAACACTATCCGTAATTGTCATCAATGCTGCTAAGAAAACAAGTGGATATGGGAAGAAGAATAAGCCAACAGCAATTAAGACAACAACAAGGTTAGTACCAGCAAATAGGAAGAGAATGTAACCCAATAGCATGACAGCGATTCCGCCAAGGTAGATAGCACGACGATGAACCAATGCAACTAAAGTTGGGAACAATGAAACTGAAATAATTCCTAAGACTGCTGTTAGAACACCAACAGTAGTAAATGCAGCTGCACTACCTAAAACATAATTGAAGTAGTAAATCAAAAGTGAATTTGTAATAACATAACTAAAAGCGAAAAGGAAATATGATAATGATAACCACATTAACTGATCATTTTTACCGATAACTTTGAAAACATCACGGAAACGAACTTTTTCAGTATTTTCACGAATTGCATTTTTTTCAATCTTAGTTCCTAAAATAGTTGCTAAAGCACCTAAGAATGAAACCAAACCGATAACAATAGCAAAACCTAACCAACCTGCTTTTGTTTGTGTATTACCAGTTGTACCTGAGAACATTTTTGAAAAGAAGACAACGATTGGGACGATAACGATAATAACACCTTGAGCACCTAATGTTGAACCAAAACGAGCAATTGTTCCAAATTTAGTCCGTTTTTCTGATTCGACACTTAGAGCTGGTAACATTGACCAGAATGAAATATCTTTAAATGAATAGAAACTATCTAGAATGATATAAACAATGGCAAAAAGAATTAAGTAAAGATAAGGATTGCTTGTAGCTAAACCACCAAAATCAGTGAAAATAAGGATTAATCCAATTGAACTGACAATTGAACCGATTAGTAACCATGGTTTAAAGTTCCCCCAACGAGTACGAGTATTATCAATAACGCCACCAATTAAAGGATCAAAAAAGATCTCAACAATTCGAATAACAACCATCATAGTTGTGACGTAACCAATCATTTTAGCGTTGAAACCAGCATCCTTTGTAACGAATAATTGACTTGTAATAAAAATCATAAAATAAGTGCTAAGTGTTGCATAAAAGGCATCATGTCCAAATGCACCAAAGGCATATGAAGCATATTGTTTAAAATCTTTAGAATTTTTCATTAGTTTAATTCCTTTCGAGTGTAGTTAAAATTAGTTATATCTGTGTTCGATAATCTTATCTAAAATTGCTTGACGTTGTTTTTCTTTAGCAGAACCTAATTGGTTTTCTTCTAAAGAATTAAAATCATTAACTAACAAAACTGATTCAAGGTATAACGTCAATTGACGTTTAATATATATCTTGTTATCTTCATTTGTTTGCTTAGGATTTCCGGCAATAATTGCAGCTGCAAATCGTTCGGCATCAATCGTTAATTTATTTGTATCCATTCTAATGACCTCTTCCTATATAATAGATTTTTGGTAAAAGAAATTGTTATTCATAATAGCAAAACATAAAAATAATAAACGTGAAAACGCATTCTTTTAGTTAACAACTACATTTTACTAAACTTTTACTAAAATGTAAACGTTTTATTTTAGATGTATATTATTTAGACTAAAGTAACTTTTTAGTACCCTTACGTATTTATTGTAGAAAGAATTTATATGAGTTTAGAATCTAATAAATAAAAGTTATGCTTAATTGATATAATTAGAAAGCAAGTCATATCGGTCACGATAATTTTATACAGCGAAGTAGTGTGTCGCTAATAATCTATAACTTTAAAGTGAAATATGATTACTTTAGAAGGGGGGAATTAAAAAACATGATTAATGGTAGGTACCAATGTTGAAAATACAAATGATTTAATAATAGTTAATATAAAAATAACTATTGACAAAGAGTTTTAAAAATAATATATTATGTATGTGGTAGTAACCACTTGGGGGAAAAGTAATGTTAAACGGTAATTATGAGCGTCCACTCTATGATCAATTAGTAGATACGCTAAAAGAAGAAATTGAAAAGAATCTAAAGGTGAATGATAAATTACCGTCTGAACGTGATTTATCTATTGCTTACGATATGAGTCGTACGACTGTCCGAACAGCACTAAATGAGTTAGAACTAATGGGTTATGTATATCGCCAACATGGTAAAGGAACATTTGTGTCGAATATCGCTAAAATTAAGACTGATTTAGGGGGAACGTTTAGTTTTACAGAACAAATGGTTTCCCTTGATAAAGAACCGAGTAGTAAAATAATTAGCTTTGATGTTATTAGTGCTAATGAGTTTATTGCTCAAGGTTTAAAAGTTGAAGTTGGTACCAAGGTAATTAAATTAAAACGATTAAGACTTGCATCAGATGAACCAATGATGTTAGAGAGAACTTACTTACCGTATGCTAAATTTCCCTCTTTAACTGTGGAGACATTAAATAAGCAAGCGATGTATGTCATTTTTTTAGATGATTATAACCAGATTGTAAAAACGGCTGATGAATCTTTAACAGCAGGTGTTATGGCAGGCAATGATGCAACTTTATTAAATTTTTATGAAGGTGCACCTGTTCTTAAATTAGAGCGAACGACGTATAACACAAAAAATGAAGTAATTGAATTTACGTTGAGTATTGCGAGGGGTGATAAATTTACTTATCATATTCGACACAATAAATAAGGGAGGATAATTATATGATTGGTATGGTAGTAGCTGGACATGGGAACTTTGCAACTGGAATGGGATCAAATATTGAACTTATTGCCGGACAACAAGAAAATTTTATTCTTTGTGATTTTATACAAGGAATGACCGCGGAAGATTTAAGCGGCGACTATATGAAAGCGCTTAACAAATTAAACGGCTTAGATGGAATAGTTTTCTTTACTGATATTCCTGGAGGAACACCATTTAATGAAGCAGTTAAAATAAAATTACTGCATAATAATGTAAGCGTTTTAACAGGATCGAATATACCGATGTTATTAGATATGTTATTTAACCGGGATTTGAACATGAGCGCGTTTATGGAGAAAGCACTGGATGCTGGTAAAAAAGGTATTATGCAATTTGAAACAAAAAAAAGAGTAGAAATAGATGATAATGGCATCTAAAGGAGAGCTTAATATGTTTGAGAAGAATGAAAAAGAGTTGGAAATAATGGGCGCAAATATTACAACAGGTGAAATTAAACAACAACCTGAACTTTGGACTGAGGCATTTAATAATTTTAGTGAAAAGTCAGACGAAATAAAGACATTTTTAAAATCAGTTAAATCTACCTCGAACGGGTTGATTCGGGTCATTTTTACAGGAGCAGGAACATCCGCTTATGTTGGTGATACTGTAACACCATACTTAAGTAACCACGGGGATCGTGCAAATTATCAGTTTGAAAGTATTCCAACAACCGATATCGTATCTGCACCATATGATTATTTAGTACCAGATGCTACGACTATTTTAGTTTCGTTTGCTAGGAGTGGTAATAGTCCTGAAAGTGTTGCCGCTGTTGAAATTTCAAGAAAAATAATTAAAAATTTATATCAAATTACAATTACTTGTGCTCCGGAAGGGAAACTTGCTGTTGGTACAAAAGATGACGAACGTAATTTGTTATTGATGATGCCTGCGCTGTCTAATGATAAGGGATTTGCAATGACTGGATCATACAGTTGTATGTCACTCTCAGCGTTATTAATTTTTGATACAACACGTAAGGATATTAAAGAAAAATATGTTGAGACTATTATTGCAATGGGTCATGAAGTGATTAAACGTGAAGCTGAAATAAAAGCTGTTATTGATATGGAATTTGATCGGGTTGTCTATCTTGGGTCCGGAAGTTTATCGGGATTAACAAGAGAGGCACAGTTGAAAATTCTTGAACTAACGGCAGGTAAGCTAACAACAATGTTTGATTCTTCAATGGGGTTCCGACATGGACCTAAATCGTTCGTCAACGAGAAAACATTAGTTTTTGTATTTGTTAACAATCAAGAATATACACGTCAATACGATATTGATATTTTAGAAGAAGTGAGTGGAGATAAAATTGCCGCTAAAGTAATTGGGATTGATATTGAGGGACAGAATAACTTTAGTGGTGATCGTTTCACATTTGAATCAGGAGATGCCCTTTTACCAGAAGGATATCTGGCTCTTGCTGATGTTATGTATGCGCAAACTATTTCATTATTAAGTTCAGTAAAAGTGGGAAACACACCAGATACACCTTCACCAAGCGGTACCGTAAATCGTGTAGTTAAAGGTGTAACTTTACATGCCTATAAATAAAAATTTCAAGGAGGAATTTATTATGACAACACCAAACATTTTACTTGCAAGAATTGATAACAGACTTGTTCATGGACAGGTTGGTATGACATGGGTTAATACGATTGACGCTAATCTAGTTGTAGTTGCGAATGATGAGGTTTCTAAAGATGATGTACAGCAAAGTTTAATGGAGATGGTTATTCCTGAAACTGTTGGAATCCGCTTTTTCGATATTAAAAAAACGATTCGTATTATTGGTAAAGCCTCGGATAAACAAAAAATATTATTAGTTGTTCGTACGCCAGAAGACATGGCTAAAATTATTGAAGGAGGTGTCCCAATTAAGAAAGTAAATATTGGTAATTTACATTTTTCAGAAGGGAAGAAACAATTATCGGCAACTATCTCAGTCGATGATACCGATGTTCAAGCATTCAATAAAATGCATGATTTGGGTGTTGAACTAGAGGTTCAAGGTATTCCGAATGAAAAGGCATCAGATATGATGCGCTTACTGAAAGAATATTAAAAACGTAAATATAATAATAAAAAGGAGGAAATTTATATGTTAGTACAAGCGTTATTAATTGGACTATGGGCTGGTATTGCCGGTATCGATATGTATAGTGGTTTAACACATATTCATAGACCAATCGTTACTGGTGCAGTAGTTGGTCTAATATTAGGAGATTTTCAAACCGGCTTAATTGTTGGTGGTACATTAGAATTAGTTTGGGCTGGAATGGTTCCACTTGCTGGAGCACAGCCACCTAATGTTGTTATTGGTGGAATTATGGGAACCGCATTTGCAATTATTGCTCATCAAACACCAACATTAGCAGTTGGTATTGCCGTACCATTTGCAGTTGCCGTACAAGGTTTAGTTACATTACTATTTACAGCTTACTCACCAGTTATGCATAAAATGGATGAATACGCGATGGAAGGTAATGATAAGAAAATTGATCGATTGAACTACATGGGTCCGCTAATCTTGTTTGTTTTCTACTTCATTATGGCGTTCTTACCAATCTTCCTCGGTGCAAGTAAAGCGCAAGGAATGGTTGAAGCCGTTCCTGCATGGATCTTAACAGGATTAAGTACGGCCGGTGGTATTATGCCAGCTGTTGGATTTGCCATGTTGTTAAAAATTATGTGGAAGACAGCGTACGCACCATTCTTCGCAATTGGATTTGTTGTTGCAGCATATGGTAACTTACCAATCTTAGGAGTCGCAATCATTGGTATTTCAATCGCTGCTTATGATTTCTTTATTGGTGGAGCAAAATCTGATAATGGTGGAAAAAAAGTAGCAACCGTAACAGTTAATGAAGAGGAGGACTATAGTGATGGCATCTAAAAAGAAATTTGATCGCAATGATGTTGTGATCCCAGATACTTATAACGATCCTACTGTTGAAAAGGTAATTACAAAAAAAGATTTAAACAAAATGGTTTGGCGTTCACTACTTTTACAGGCTTCATTTAATTATGAACGTATGCAAGGTGGTGGGTGGACTTATAGTTTAATTCCTGGATTGAAAAAAATTCATAAAGATAAAGAAGATTTCTCATATGCAATGCTTGATCATTTACAATTTTTTAATACACATCCATTTTTAGTAACATTTGTTCAAGGTGTTATTTTAGCAATGGAAGAAAATAAAGAAAATAGATCAACTATTCGTGGTATCAAAGTAGCAATGATGGGACCTTTAGGTGGTATTGGGGATGCGATGTTCTGGTTAACGTTGCTACCTATTACAGCCGGAGTTGGGGTTTCATTATCAATGAATGGAAATCCACTTGGACCGATCTTATTCCTTGTTGTCTTTAATGCAGTGCATTTTGGGTTACTATTCTGGTTAATGAATTATGGGTATAGAACTGGTACTCGTGCTATTTCGAGTATGAAGGAAAATACAAAAAAAATATCACGTGCTGCGTCGATAGTTGGATTAACTGTTGTTGGAGCCTTGGTTGCAACATACGTTAACTTTAAATTTGGTGTTGTGATTCATGCTGGGAAAATTGATATTGATTTACAAAAAGGTGTTATTGATAAAGTGATGCCGGCATTATTACCGCTTCTTTATACATTCTTCTGTTACTGGATGTTGAAAAAAGGTAAATCTCCATTGATGTTGATTGGGCTCACAGTAGTTGTTGGCTTAGTAGGTGCATTCTTCAAGTTATTCTAGAAGAGGCCTGCGGAACTAGACTATGGATAATGGGCTAGTTTCTTTTTAACAAAAATAATATAGGAGGCATTACTGGTGGAAATATATTATATTCATGCAGATAAGTTTTTCTTGAAAAACACGGTTGAAAATGAAGGGTACTTGGCAATTATTGATGGTAAATTTGGTGATTATCAACAAGAAAAACCTGATGGTGATATCAAAGAATATACGGGTAAATGGATTGCACCAGGGCTTGTAGATACACATGTCCATGGTTTAAAGGGATATGATGTGATGGATAACGATTTTGAGGGCGCAAAAATGATGTCTGAAGGTTTATTAGAATGTGGCGTTACTTCATTTCTGCCGACAACATTGACGGCAGCTCCAGAAACGTTGAACGAAGTTATTTCTGACTTTGGTAAGCGTCATGGTGAAGTACGTGGTGCAAAAATACAGGGTATCTTTTTTGAGGGTCCATTTTTTACTGAAAAACACAAAGGTGCGCAAAATCCTAAATACTTTTTAGATCCAAGTATAGATATTTTTGAGCATTGGCAAAAATTAGCGCATGGACTTATTCGAAAAATTGCGATTGCACCTGAGCGAAAGGGTGTTAAAGAATTTACTGAGGCCTTAACTAAACAAGGGGTCAAAGTAGCATTGGGGCATAGTGATGCTACGTTTGATCAAGCTAAATCTGCAGTAGAATCTGGTGCATCTATTTTCGTTCATACGTATAACGGAATGAGCCCACTTAATCATAGAGAGCCAGGGATGGTTGGCGCAGCAATGTCATTAAGTAGTGTCTATGATGAACTAATTTGTGATGGTCAACATGTTAATCCGGCATCTGCTAAAATTTTAATTAACGTTAAAGGAGCAGACCACATTGTATTAGTAACTGATTGTATGCGTGCTGGTGCAATGCCTGATGGAAATTATACATTAGGTGAGTTCCCAGTTGTTGTTAAAGATGGCGCCGCAAGGTTAGAGTCAGGAAGTTTAGCTGGTAGTGTCTTAAAATTAATGGAAGCAGTTAAAAATGTTGTTGATTGGAATATTTCTACTCCTGAAGAAGCAATCCAAATGGCTAGTTATGTGCCCGCTAGAAGCGTTGGAATTGATGATAAGTGCGGAAGTATTGCGGCAGGTAGAGATGCTGACTTCATTGTTTTAGATCATGATTTAAATTTTGAGGAAACATATTTAAATGGTACTTTAAAATATAAAAAATGATATTAACTGATTCTTTATTAAGAGCTAGTCGGAGTAAACGGTATTTATGATTGTTAAGTTATTTTTAATTGGTATGTAAAAAATGAAATTTTAAAAACCTTTTCATATTCTTCAAAGATAGAATTATAAGTGGATGAGAGAAGTAAAAAAATAATAAAGGACGGAATAAAAATGACACCAAATAAATTGGCAGGACTTAAAGCACTTTCAAATGAAAAAGGCGTAATTGCAGCATTAGCAATTGATCAACGAGGATCTTTAAAAAAAATGTTGGCAGCAGCAGCAAATAAGCCAGCAAATGAAGAAGATATCGTTGAATTTAAAAAAGTAATTTCATCAGAATTAACACCATACGCTTCAGCAATATTACTTGATCCAGAATATGGTCTTCCAGCAGCAAAGGTCCGTAATGCAAGTACTGGATTACTAGTTGCATACGAAAAAACGGGTTATGATGTTACTACCCCAGGTCGCTTACCTGACTTATTACCAGATTGGTCAGTTCGTCGTCTTAAAGAAGAGGGCGCTGACGCTATTAAATTCTTACTTTATTATGATATAGACGAAAATGCTGAGATTAATAATATGAAACATGCATATATGGAGCGTCTTGGTTCAGAATGTGCTGCAGAAGATATGCCATTATTTTTAGAATTGGTTTCTTATGATGCAACTAATGACGATGTTAAAGGTTCAGAGTATGCTAAAGTAAAACCTCATAAAGTTATTGAAATGATGAAAGAATTTTCTAAACCTGAATATAAAGTAGATGTACTTAAAGTAGAAGTGCCAGTCAATATGGATTATGTGGAAGGGTTTAACGACGATAATGAGGTGGTATATTCTAAGACAGAAGCATTAGATATATTTAAAGAACAAAGTGATGCAACCAAATTACCATTTATTTTCTTAAGTGGTGGTGTATCGGCACAATTATTCCAAGATACTTTAGTATTTGCTCATGAAGCAAAATCAACATTTAATGGTGTACTTTGTGGACGTGCAACATGGAGCAAAGGTATCGAACCATTTGCTAAAGATGGTGAAGAAAAAGGTAAAGAATGGATGAACACAGTTGGTAAAAAGAATATTGAAGATTTAAATGTCGTTCTTGAAAGTACTGCTACATCGTGGTTTGATAAGGTATTAAAATAGTAAAATAAAGAGGCTAAACGTCATGTTTAGCCTCTTTATTTTTAATGATTTAGTAATGAAAAAAAGTAGAAGTGAAATAAATTTATTTGCTAGCTTTCTTTGTTCGAATTGCATAAGAATCTAAAAGTATACGGCTCATTACCTGTAATGGTAAACGAGATTTAACTTCAAATTCAGGGAAATATGAAATTTCAGATTTAAATCCGATAAACACGGAATCTGAATATTTAATAAGTGGACTTAATTTGTTGGTTGTTAATACAATAATATCGGCTCCATTTTTATACGTATTTTTAGCACCTTCAAGGAGTTCTGCAGTAGTTCCGTTCAATGAAATAATAATTAAAATATTATTATATGTAATCCTGTGACTAATTTGTTTAATAATATTGGGATCCGTAAAACTGACACAATTTTTATTTAATAATTCAAATTTTGTTAGCATTTCAATTGCAATTAATTCAGAAAAACCCCTTGAGAAAATGTATATTTTTTTTGAACGTTTAATTTTTTGAACTGTTTTTTCTATGGTATTAACGTCAAGCATACGTAGTGTGTTATTAAGTTCATGTTCATTCTTCATAATGACTTGTTGGATATCGTGATCCATATTCTGAATATTCTTATATTTTTTTTCTTTTTCTTTAGTAATTATAGATTGTTTAAAATCCATATAACCGCTGTAGCCTTTTTTTTTGAGCGTTCGTACGACTGTAGCGGTTGATACATGAGCTAAATCGCTAAGGTTGGTTATTGTTAATATCGGAATATCTTCTAGGTTATCTTGAATGACTTGCCAAAGAATCTTTTCGGAGTTACTAAGAGACATTACTGGTCACCTCACCTTGATTGTTTGTTTATTTTCAATTGTAGCATACAAAATCATATATTGAAAACCTTTTCATTTCTGTCAGATGTAGTATTGGTAGGTAGAAGAAAGGGGTAAAAATTATGATATATACATGTACATTGAATCCAGCTATTGATCTTTTTATCCAAACCGATGAAATGAAAAAAAATATTGTTAATAGAACGGAAAATTATGAAATACAAGCGAATGGTAAAGGAGTTAATGTTAGTTTTATTCTAAAAAAGAAAGGCGTAGAAAGTACTGCTATTGGAGTTGGTGGAGGATTTACTAATGCGTATATTGAGTCTGAGTTGGCAAGGTGCAATATAAAAACTGATTTTGTACATATCGATGCTAATACACGAATTAATGTTTTTACAAGAGTAATTCAGCAAGATACGGAGTATAAATTAGTAAATAAAGGTCCACATGTTAGTGATGATGAAATAAATCAGTTCATGGATAAGATTCAAAATTTAGATGAAAAGGATACATTAGTTGTATCTGGTAGTTTATCTGACGGAATCTCTGAAGAAATTTTAATTAGTATCGCAAAGCAGGCGCAGGAAAAAGGATATAAGCTAGTTTTGGATACTAGTTATCAAACCGTACTGGATACATTGAAATATAATCCTTATATTTTAAAACCAAATGATGAAGAATTAATGAGTTGGTTTGGCGTAGAACATAAACTATCTCAACATGAATTGATAACTTATTCAAAAGAATTAATTAAATTGGGTGCACAAAATATTTTATTATCATTGGGTGGCGGTGGTGCAATGTTTATAAATAAAGAGGTTGTGTTATATGGAACTGTCCCTAAAGGAACCGTTGTTAACACGGCTGGGGCCGGCGACACCATGTTGGGAACTTTTTTAGCAGGGGTAGCGATAGGGGACAAAAAAATAGAAGAAGTATTTAGAGAAAGTATAGCAGCCGCGAGTTCAACGGCATTTTCAAAAGGGTTAACAGATTTTTCGAATGTAAAAGAGCTGACTAAGCAGGTAAAAATATCTAATATTAAGGAGGAATTAAGATGACAAAATATAAAATAATTGCAGCTACTGGATGTCCAACAGGAATTGCGCATACATACATGGCGCAAGAGGCCTTAGAACAAGCCGCTAAAAAAAGAGGTATATCAATTAAAGTTGAAACTCATGGTCAAAGTGGTATAGAAAATGCGTTTTCACAACAAGAAATTGATGATGCTGATGGTGTAATAATTGCGTCAGATAAAGATGTAGATATTGATCGATTCGATGGTAAAAAAATGATAAATGTGTCAGTTACGAAAGGTATGAAAGAGGCAGATGTATTAATTGATCAAATATTGACAGATGATAATTTACCTACCTATCATCGAAAAGGAGCAAAAATTTCATCGAATGAAGAAACAGTAAATTTATCTGGCTCATTTTGGCACAAAATGTATGTGTACGTGATGAATGGAGTGTCACATATGTTACCAATAGTAGTTGCTGGGGGAGTGTTAACAGCCGTATCATTTTTTTGGGGAATTAATTCAGCAGACATAAAAAGCCCTCAATATAACGATATAGCACATTTATTGAACACTATTGGCGGATTTGCAATGAATCTTATGGTTCCAATTCTATGTGCCTATATAGCTGAGGCTATTGGTAAAAGACCTGGATTGATAGTTGGATTTGTAACGGGAATGATAGCATATACAAATGGAACGGGATTTTTAGGTGGAATAATTGGTGGATTTTTAGCAGGGTATACGATTTTAATATTACAGTTCTTATTAAAAAAACTACCTAAATCATTAGATGGACTGAAAGCCATTTTTATTTTACCTGTAATTGGAGTATTTTTATCAGGCTCTATTATTTGGTATCTATCAGTTCCAATGGCAACAATTAATGAAGGAATGATGACGTTTTTAAAGGGTTTAGAAAATTCAAGTCCCATTCTATTAGGATTAGTTGTTGGAATTATGTGTGCTTCAGATATGGGTGGGCCAATTAATAAAGCAGCATATTTAACCGGAACAGCTCTTTTAGCACAGGGAAATTATTTCTTTATGGCAGGAGTTTCTGCAGCGTGTATTGCGCCACCATTGGCAACAGGGTTTGCTGTACTGTTCAACAAAAAAGCATACTCAGATAAAGAGCGCAGCGCAGGTTACGTTAACTTTTTATTAGGATCAACTCATATTACAGAAGGTGCAATTCCATTTGCGGCAAAGAATCCGCTACTAAATATTCCTGCATTTATGGTTGGTTCTTCGATTGCTGCGATTTTAACCTATGTAACTAGAATTAGTGTACCGGCTCCACATGGTGGATTTATTGTATTACCGTTAGTGAATAAACCATTACTGTGGGTATTATGGATTATTATTGGATCACTTGTATCTGCTGTCTTACTAGCCGCTATTGCTGGTCGCCAAGCTAAAAAAAATAATAGTTTAGTGATGAATGTAGGTAGTAATACCAACTTTGAACAAGAGCAAGATAATGATATAAAAATGAATGAAAATGAATTCGATAATATATTGAAAAGAAAAAACATTGAATTGAACGTAGCCGTTTCTGATAAAGAAGAACTCTTACATTTTTTAGCAAATTTTGCTAAAAAATTAGGATATACGAATAATGAAAGTTATATTTTAAATAAGTATAAGATTCGTGAGTCTGAGGGAACGACAGGGATGGAAAAAGGCATTGCGATACCTCATGCACAGGATGAATCGATTAATAAATCAGCAATGCTAATTGTTAAATTACGTGAGCCTATTGAATGGGAAACATTTGATAATCAGCCAGTAGATACAGTTATCTCATTTCTAATTCCAGAAAAAGATGATGGAAAGCATTTACAGTATTTATCAAATACATCGAAATTACTTGTCCATGACTCATTTGTGGAAGAATTAAAAAAATCGAATACAGTTGATGATATATACAACCTATTTAAAGAAAATATTAATAAGTAGATAAAATTGAGCTACAAAGCTACGTATATACTAAAAAAGTACAAGTGTTTAATGATAAGCGAAAATTCATTCTAAGTAAACAAGTTCAAATTTTGTTGACTATTAGAATGGATTTTTTTAGTTCGCCTTTTATTTAGCTAGTCCATAGCTAGTATCAATATAAGAATAAACAGTGTCTAAATTATTTTGGCCATTTAATAAAATTGAAACCCAGTGTTTTTTATTCATATGGTACCCTGGAAAAATTTGATTTTTGTCTATTTTATTGATGAGCAGGTCAGGATCCATTCGAATATTAAGTATTTCAACTAATTTCTCGGAATCCAAGCCTATTTTAGTTGCTGGAATTTTCATTAAAGCGGCATACCATTTTTTAGAATCTGATCGACGTAAAACAGCGTCATTTGGAAACTGTTTCCAGAGGAATTCTAGATTGGTCTGATAATGTTCTTGTACATAATTAATGATAGATTGTGAATCAGCAGTTTGGAATACTGGAGTAGTTTCAAAACAACTAGCAACAATTAAATCCAGTTGTTCAATCACTGATTTTCTGATTGAACTGACAAATGATCCTGTTGCAGACTGATTTTTATAAAGTGTATATTCTTCTTTAGTTAGAGCATCAATAATAGTAGTATTAATTTTTTCAGAGGGGGAAATTGAGACGGTTAGTATAAATTGATTATTAAGAATTGAAACTTGATAATTATAGATTTCTTCTGCTGTTTTTGTAAAACCATATGGAATCAATGAATCTACCTTTAGTTTCAAATGACTAAATGAATTATAAGCAAAAAAGTCTGTTAGCATAGTGCATCTCCTTTTATAAATTATATAAACAATTAACAGTAGCATACCTTATATTTCTAATTTTAGACTTTAAAGGACTAATTATATAGTATAAAATAGAAAAATTAATATAGACTATTTTATCTAGGAATAAATTGAGTTAAACTGTACTATTATGATTCATTTAACTAGGAGATTTAATCATGCAAAAGACGTTGATTGCGGCAATTATTGTTATTAATTTTATATTTATCTGTTATTTTATGCGTGATTTAATGAGACATAAATCAGACTTCATGAAAGAACCGGCCAGTTCAGTATGGACACCAATATCGCAGATTGTTATTTTTTTCTTTTCTACTTTTGGAATTTCAGATTTTGCCATATCAACAGCAATATACCAGAAAGCTAATTGGGTTTCTATGAAAAAATTACCAGGTACGTTAAATGCGCAAGATGTTATTCCAATATTTGTCATGTCGCTGGCGTATATTACAAGTATCAATGTTGGTACTAAGACGTTACTAGTCTGTATTATTTGCCAAGTGCTGGGTGCTTATATTGGTCCGAGATTTGTTGTTAGATTACCTGAAAATAGTATTAGATCATTTGTTATCGTTGGATTACTTGTTGCAACCGCGTTAATCATCGCTGGTAAATTAGGCCTAATCACTGCTAGTGGGACCGCTACCGAACTATTTGGCTGGAAATTAGTTGTAACAGGATTTTTATTATTTATTTATGGCGCATTAAATAATATTGGAATAGGCTCATTTTCATTAACAATGGCAACTGTCTATGCGATGGGAATGGATCCGATTGCTGCATTTCCAATTATGATGGGGGGATGTGCATTTTCTTTACCAATAGGAAGTATGCAATTTATAAAACTCAATCAATATTCTAGAAAAATAACCTTATTTTCTGTTTTTGGTATTATAGGTGTTTTAGTTGCGGTACTTTTAGTTAAGAATATTAATACAAGTGTGATTCAATGGATTGTTATTGTAGTATTATTGTATTCTGCATACAGCCTATATATAGGTAATAAAGAAGCTAAACTAATCAGAGATAAAAATAAATAAGCAAGCATATTTTAATTGAAAATGGCTAATCTGATATATACTTATAAAAAGTAAGCATATTAGTGGAGGTAGCAAAAATGAAAAGTATAGAAAAAGAAACAACGGTAAGTGAATTAATGGATAAAATTAAAGATGGAAAGTATATCCTATTTTTTTCTGCAACATGGTGCCCAGATTGTGCTTTTATTAAACCTGAAATGCCTAATATTGAATCAGAATATACTGAATACACATTCTTAGCTGTCGATCGAGATGAAAATATGGACTTAGCTGTTGAGTTAAGTGTCTTCGGTATTCCAAGTTTTATTGCATATGAAAATGGTAAAGAAACAGGACGTTTAGTTAATAAAAATCGTAAAACGAAACAAGAAGTAGAAACATTTATTAATAGTATTCCTGCGTAATTAAAAAGATTAGTTAGTATGAATAATCTGCTTTGAATTAAAAATACCCATCGAGTAAACAAGGTTTTACAGTAACTTGTTTACTCGATGGGTATTTTTAATTATTTATTTTTATCAAACACTAAGTGCGTTTATCAGAGCATCTGCTGAATGTTCAATACTTTCTTTTGTTAACGATTGATCAAAAAGAAGATAACCAAGTACAATACCACCTATAGTTGACCAAATAACCTTAAGAATTTCGAGATTATCCCAACTGACAATTAGTTTTTTTTCTTTTAGTGTATCAATAGTTGAATTGAGTGCCGTCCAGTATGGGGCGGGAATATTTTCTAATAACTGTTTAACAACCGATTTATCATAAAGTAGTTCAGAAATGAAAATTTTAAGAACTTTAGCATTTTCTTGCAAAAAAATAATTCTATTTTTTAACAAAGGACGAATTAATGAATCCAAAGTTAAATTTGAATGATCAATGGACTCGTCTAATAAGTCGTGCATTGCAGAAGGTAAGATGGATTTAATGACAGGGGCAATAATGGCGTTAAGTAAGCCTTGTTTATTGTTATATTTACTAAAAATATTACCTTCAGCCACGCCAGCTTTTTTTGCAATTTCTTTTGTACTTGTATTTGCATAGCCTTTTTCTGAGAATAATTCAATTGCGGCGATTAAAATTTGTTTTTGTTTATCTGTTATATCTCTAAATAAATCCGAGTTGGCATATAATTTTAATTCAGAATTTTTAATAATATTCACCATCCTATTTATAGCCCTATTATGACACAATTGATAGCGATGACAAAAGACAAACTTATTATTTTGATAGTTTATATTTAAAAGTTAGGGTTGACTAAACTTGTGGATAGGTTATAATCGTATTTGTAATTGATTGAGTGCTCACTCAAAAAGAAAAGAGGAATATGATTATGTTTAAAAATAAATTTTTAGGTTTCGCCATTTTAGTTTCGGTATTACTTACATTTATTATGGTGGTGATGCAAATCCCATCTGTAAAATCAGAGCTCAAAGATGTACCTGTTGCCATTGTTAATGAAGATAGTGGTAAGCAAGGTAACAAAATCGTTGAAAATCTAACTAGAAGCAAAAATAAGGCGTTAGATTGGCATATCGTTAAGAGTGATAAGGCACTTAAGAGTGCAATGGATAAACAACATTATTATGCGGCTATTGTAATTCCAAAAGATTTCTCGGCATCAATTGGAAAATTAGCTGATCCAACAACAAAAGATGTTACAAATGTAACTGTTGTAACAAATGAAGCAAAAAATGCTACATTGTCAACGACTTTAGGTTCGACACTATCAACAATAGTTACAAAAATTGGTGGTGGTATTTCAGCCGGAATTTTAACAAATATGGCAAAAGCCAATATGAGTGTCCCCGCTGTGACTGCATTGAAGTTAAATAACCCAATCACTGTAAAAACAACCGTTAGACATTCAACCGCTGGATTAACATCAGCGAATAGTTCGTTCTTCCAACCCGTCTGGATTGCAAGCATGGTTATTAGTTTATTATTATTCTACGCTGGAGATTCAAGAGAATTTAAATCAATGAAACACAAGTTTTCATTTAAATCATCATTCATTATCTCAGCTGTAGCACTTGCAATTTTAACTGGATTTGCAACAGCTACGTATGCGACATGGATTTTAGGATTTGATTTTACACATTTTATAACAATTGCATCGTTCTTATCATTTACAAGTTTTGCTTTTATAATGTTATTCTCAGGGGTATTGACATGGATTGGTTTCCCAGGGGTAATTATATTTGTCCTCTTACTATTTTTCTCAATTCCTTTATTGGCAATGGCACAACCATTAGTACCTCAATTCTACCAAGATTGGGTTCTTCCATGGTTACCAATGCGTTTCTTGTATGATGGTGCTCGCAGCATTCTTTATTATGGAGCATCTTTCTGGAACAGTTCTACAATGGGCCTAACTTATGTCTTAGCAATCGGTAGTGTCTTGTTTTTTGCCGAAGGATTATCACCCAAACATCGTAAAGTTGAAAAAGAAATTAACGATAAAATTAAAGAGATGGAAGTTAAATAGAATTCTTTAAATGAATCTTGAAATAAATTAAAAACCTCAGGGTAATCACCTTTTTAAGTGATTGCCCTGAGGTTTTTAATTTATTAATTATGGTTTTATTTTTGTCCACTTTGAATAAAAAAGTTAGCATGTTTATAGTTATAAATAGTTTGAGAAAGATCAAAAGGTTCACCGCTTACTGTATAAAAAAGTTCATCAATATAGAGTCCAGGCGAATTTTCTGGTAGTTCTAAAAGGGTTGATTCTGTCTTTTTAAGGGTGTCTGTACGTAAATATTTATCGGAGAAACCTATTTTTAATTTTAAAACTTCTTTCAAGTAATTAAAAATAGACTCACTGATTATTTCGCGATTAAGATAAGGAACAAGTTTTTTTCGATAGTAGGATCTCTCAATACAGAGA
Organism: Dellaglioa sp. CoH-56-MRSF-11; assembly: GCF_056782135.1. The sequence continues at coordinate 154,946 of NZ_JBXAYE010000001.1, forward strand.
ACTTGATTATCGATGTAACGAATTCTTTTTATTAAATAAACTTCCTCACCCGGAGCACAATTTAATTCCCTGGCTACATCAGCATTGGGTAGTTCAACTTTTAAATCAATCACTTTTGTAGATAATTTACTGTTTTCTAAATCTTTTGTAAAGCCCATGTTCGTCATTAGAGCGATGTAACCGTCTCTTTTTTGACGACGAACAAAAATTCCGCTACCTTGTACTTGATAAATAATACCCTTATCTTCTAAAGTTGTGAGAGCTTTAACGAGTGTCGTCTTACTGACGGCATATTTGGCAATAAGTTCATTTAGACTAGGGAGTTGCGTCCCTTGATTCAAATTTTTATTTTTAATTGCAAGCTCAATTTGATCAGCAATTTCTTGATACTTTAACATTTCATGCCTCCATTAAAATAATGTATCCTTTATTGTATAACATTGTTCCCGCCTTGTACATCTAGATGAAAAGGGTTACAAAAAAAGTGTTGACTTATTGTGCACGTACAATTAAAATATACATATACAAAGATTTGTAAGGGTTTACAATTTTTTTCTATTTATTCGTTTTTATCTGAGGAGGAGAAAAATATGGCAAGTAAGGTTAGAGATTATACAAAATTAGCTACAGATATTTTAGAAGCAATTGGTGGAGAAAAAAATTTAGCAGGAGCAACGCATTGTGCGACACGGTTACGACTAGTGCTACATGAGGTTCCTTCAGATGCTAAAGAAAAAATATCAGCAATGGCAGGCGTTATCACTGTTGTTGAAAGTGGTGGACAATTCCAAGTAGTTATTGGACCACATGTTGCGGATGTTTATGATGCATTCTCAGCAATGATTGATAGTTCAGAAGTAGAGGAAGTAGAAGCACCAAAAACAAGTATAATGAATCGAGTTATTGCAACAATGTCTGCGGTTTTTGCCCCATTCGTTTACATATTGGCCGCGGCAGGTATTATTCAAGGGAGTTTAATTCTAATTACTTTAGCTATGCCAAATTTTCCTAAAAGTGGTACATATCAAGTTTTAAGCTTTATTTCTTGGGCACCATTTACGTTCTTACCAATATTTATTGCCATAACGGCAGCTAAACATTTTAAAACAAACAGTTTAATCGCTGTTGCATGTTGTGCTGCATTAGTTAGTCCCACATGGGCAGAGATGGCTGGAACTATTGCTAGCGGTACAAGTATTAACTTTATGGGTATTCCATTATCTCAAACAGTTTATACATCATCAGTATTGCCACCATTATTTTTAGTTTGGATTCTTTCTTATCTTGAAAGATTCTTGAGTAAAAAGATACCTGACATTATTAAAGAACTTGCTGTTCCATTATTATGTCTATTAATTATGGTTCCTTTAACAATCTTAATTATTGGACCACTTTCATCTCTTGGAGCTGAAGGAATCGCAAAAGGATATAATTATTTAGTTAAAGTTGCACCACCTTTAGCAGGTGTTATTATTGGTGGTTTCTGGCAAGTACTTGTTATTTTTGGTATCCATTGGGGTGTTACGCCAATGGTTATGGCCAATTTCAAAATGAATGGAATGGACTCATTTCAGGCTTTTCAAACAATTGCAGTGGTCGCACAAGTTGGTGCTGTTTTAGGTGTATTTATTAAGTCTAAGAACAGAGAATTAAAAAATATATCTCTTTCAGCATTTATTACAGGATTATTTGGGATTACAGAACCAGCAATTTATGGTGTGACATTAAGATTTAAAAAACCATTTATCTTTGGTTGTATTTCAGGAGCGTTTGGTGCATTAATTACAAGTTTCTTTAATTCATATTATTTTGCTTATGCTGGACTACCAAGTTTATTAACCATTGTAAATGCAATTAGTCCTAAATACCCACACTCATTTATTGGTATGGTTGTTGGATGTATTGTAGCAATTGTGGGTTCAGTTCTACTTGTTCAAATTTTTGGTACGGGTGAAACAGTTAGTGAAGTCGCAACAATGGAAGCACAGTTAGATGATGCACCAGCTAAGGTCGCACCAGTTATGAGTACGCCAGTAATAAATGCACCAGGCGTTGTTAATAGCCCTGTAACAGGGAAAGTAATTGCGTTAACAGAAGTAGAGGATGAAGTATTTTCATCTGGTGCAATGGGCAAAGGTGTTGCTGTAAATCCAACGGATAATAAAATATATGCACCATTTGATGGTCAGGTTGTCATGACTACAGAGACACAACATGCGATTGGATTAAAATCTGTAGATGGTGTAGAAGTTTTAATTCATATTGGAATGGATATCGTTGAATTAAAAGGAAAATATTTTGCAACACAAGTTAAAAATCATGATTATGTAAAAATGGGTGATTTACTTGTTGAATTTGATCAAGAGAAGATAAAAGAATCAGGATTTTCAGTAGTAACACCTGTAATTGTGACTAATTCAGATGATTACGAAGATGTTATTGCGTATACGCAAAATGAAATTCACCATGGAGAACCAATAATGGAATTAATTCCAAAAGGAGAAAAATAAAATGTCTAAATTACCGAAGGATTTTTTGTGGGGTGGCGCTTTGGCTGCTCATCAGTTTGAAGGCGGCTGGAATGTTGATGGAAAAGGGCCAAGTGTTATTGATGTGATGACTGCAGGAGCAAATGGTGTTCCGCGGGAAATTACGGAAACTATTGAAACAGATAAATTTTATCCGAATCATGATGCAATTGATTTTTATCATCATTACAAAGAAGATATTCAATTTTTCTCTGAAATGGGATTGAAGTGCTTACGAACATCAATCGCGTGGTCACGTATTTTCCCAATGGGAGATGAAAGCGAACCAAATGAAGCGGGATTACAATTTTATGATGATGTTTTTGATGAATTATTAAAAAAAGGTATTCAACCAGTGATTACCCTATCGCATTTTGAAATGCCACTCCATTTAGCTAAAGAATATGGTGGTTTTAGAAATCGTAAATTAATTGATTTTTTTGAAAATTTTGCTACGGTTTGCTTTAAACGTTATCAATCTAAAGTAAAATATTGGATGACATTTAATGAAATTAATAATCAAATGGATACAAATAACCCCATCTTTTTGTGGACTAATTCTGGAGTTATTGTGAACGATGGTGAAAATCCCAAAGAAATTATGTATCGAGTTGCACATAACGAACTCTTGGCTAGCGCTAAGGCGGTTATTGCTGGTAAAAAAATTAATTCTGATTTTGAAATAGGATGCATGGTATCACACGTACCAATTTATCCTTATTCATGTGATCCGGAAGATATCATGGCTGCTGAAGAGGCAATGCATCAACGCTTCTTTTTCCCAGATGTTCATGTTCGTGGAGAATACCCACGTTATGCACTAAAAGAGTTTGAACGTCACAATTATGATGTTGGGATTCAAGAAGGCGATATGGAGATATTGAAAAAAGGGACAGTTGATTATCTAGGATTCAGTTACTATATGTCAACAGTTGTTAAAGCAGATGCTGAAGCAGATCATTTAGGTGATGTTGTGAATGGTGGACTACCTAATGGGGTTCCTAATCCGTATATTAAATCTAGTGACTGGGGCTGGGCAATTGATCCCGATGGTTTACGATATACGTTAAATCGATTATATGATCGCTATCAGTTACCGTTATTTATTGTTGAAAATGGTTTTGGCGCGATTGACAAGCTTGAAGATAATCATGAAATTCATGATCCTGAACGTGTAAGTTATCTAAAAGAACATATTGAAGCAATCGAAAAAGCAGTTGATTATGATGGTGTTGAAGTCTTAGGATATACACCATGGGGTGTTATTGATTTAGTATCATTTACAACTGGTGAGATGAAAAAGCGTTATGGTATGATTTATGTTGATCGTGATAATGAGGGCAATGGATCGATGAAACGTTATAAAAAAGACTCATTTACTTGGTATAAAAATGTAATTGAAACAAATGGAGAAAGTCTTTAAAAGTTATTATAGAAAGAAAAAGCATCTCATTTATTAATAAATGAGATGCTTTTTGATTAATAAAAAAACAAATGACAACCGGTTGACATAAAAATATAAACAGGTTATACTTTGGTTATTCTTTCAGAAAGCGCTTTCTAAAAGTTGAGTTTATAGGTACAGGCAATTGCTATTTTTTAGTGAAATGGGACATTTATTAAACAAATAGAATGGGGTAAATAGAATGGAAAACAAAGTAAACGTAGATACAAATCAAGTTGAAGAAATTCCTCTTTTTCGAAAACTAAGTTATTCACTTACAGATTTTGGCGGAAATATTCTATTTGTAAGTATTAGTACGTACTTGTTATATTTTTATACAGATGTTTTTGGAATTGGGATTGGTGTAGCTGGAACTATCTTGCTCGTCACACGATGCGTTGATATGTTTGATGCACCAATATGGGGCTTTTTAATTGATCATACACATACAAAATGGGGACAAAGTCGGCCGTATTTCTTGTGGTTATGTGTACCATTTGCATTCTTTACATGGTTAACATTTACTACACCGAATTTATCGGGATCGTCCAAAGTTATCTATGCATCAGTTGTTTACGTCATTGCAGGAATTATATATACCGGAATTAGTACCCCTATGACGTCGATTTTACCTAACTTAACAAATGATTCAGACCAAAGAACGGTTTTGAATTCATATCGAATGGTTGGAGGAAATGTTGGTCTATTGGTTGCTAATGGTGTTGTTTTACCATTAGTTCAAATATTAGGGCAAGGAAATGATCGTAAAGGATTCTCATATGCAATGATTATTTTAGGGATTATCTCCATTATTGCCTTTTTAATTGCCTTTTTAAATTTACGAGAAATTAATACAACGATTACGAAATCAATATCATTAAAACAGAGTGTTAAAGCAACAAAAAGTAATTGGCCTTGGATTTTATTGGTTATTTCCAACTTATTCTATTGGATTGGAACAACTGTTAGAAGTTCAGGCATGATTTATTATTTTCAATATAATATCCATGCAAAATCATTAGTCGCAGTTGCTGGTTCTTTATCTGTTGTTGCTGTTATAGGGATGATATCAATTCCATTACTTGTTAAACGTACAAATAAAAGAACGGTTCTAATTGGAGCACTATTGATGGGAGCAATCTGTAACATGTTGCTTCAAGCAGTTGGTAGTAATCAAGTTTGGGTTGTTATCTTATATTGCCTAGGATCAATTGGAACGGGTGTTGCAGCTGCAATGCCATTCCTAATGTTGGCTGATGCGGTTGATTTTGGTCAATGGAAAACAGGAATCAGAGCCAGTGGCTTTTTAACAGCTATTGGAAGTGCATTCTGTGTTAAAGCAGGTAGTGGGATTGGCGGATTTATTCCATCACAAGTAATGCAATTCTTTGGATATATACCCAATCACACTCAAACGAGTCAATCTTTATTAGGCATTAACTTAAGTTTTATCTGGATTCCAGCCATGCTGTTCATACTTGCTGCAGTTCCAATGTTTTTCTATGGTAAATTTGAACGAAATGAAGATAAAGTTAGATTAGAATTAGCTAAAAAAGAAGCAGCTTAAAAAGTTAATGGTGGGGATAATGGTTTTGCTTATTTTATGGTAAACTAAGAGTACTAAAAGTTAAGCGGTAACAATTTAACTAAAATTAGACGACTTAGGAGCAAATAAAATGCAAAATCCAAAACTTGATGATGTCGCTGAATTGGCAGGCGTTTCTAAAACGACTGTATCTAGGGTGTTGAACAATAGAGGTTATCTTAGCGAAAAGACAGTTAAAAAGGTTCGTGATGCTGTGAAAGAGTTACATTATCAGCCTAATGATGTTGCAAGACAATTATTTAATAAAGAAACAAAACTAATAGGGCTTATTTTCCCAACCATTGCGAATCCTTTTTTTGGACAATTAGCTTACCATTTAGAAACGAAACTTTTTAATAGAGGTTATAAGGTTCTTATCGGTAACTCAAAAAATGATTCAGAAAAAGAAGTGACTTATTTACGTAAACTAATGGCAAATCAAGTTGATGGGCTAATTGTTGGAGCACATAATGAAGGAATTGAAGAATATCATAATACAAATTTACCAATTGTCGCAATTGATAGAATTATGAATGGTGATATTCCGGTCGTTTCTTCTGATAATTATAGTGGCGGTAAAATGGCAACAGAATTGCTATTAGAACATGGGGCAACCTCAATTGTACATACAAATGGACCTTATGATTTAGAAACGCCTGCTCGAGATAGACGTAGGGCATACGAGAAAATTATGAGTGAACATGGGTTGCCAGCCGTAACGTATACAATTGATTTTAATTGGACAGAAACAGAAAAAACAAAAGTTATTAAAAGAATTTTTGAGGATCTTAAACGAGTGGATGGTATTTTTGCTTCGAATGATACAGACGCTAGTTTGATCATAAAAATAGCTAGAGAATATGGCAAACGAGTACCTGAAGATTTACTTGTTATTGGCTATGATGGGACAGATGTTGTTCGATTATTTAAACCAGAACTAACAACAATTATTCAACCAATTGAACAGATGGCTGATGCAGCTATTGATATTTTAATGAAGAAAATAGAAGGTAAAGAGACACCTATGCAAGTAGTACTACCGGTACAATTATATAAAGGAGAAACGGCATAGTAGGTGCGTTTTTATTTTAAGATAATGACAACCGGTTAACATATAGAACGAGGAGAAGACAATTTTGAAAAATGAAACGATTAATTATCCAGAGGTAACTGATGAAAGATATCGATTAAAGTATCATATTACGGCACCAGCAGGTTGGATGAATGATCCAAATGGGTTTTGCTTTTTTAAAGGGTACTATCACATCTTTTATCAACATCATCCAAATTCAACACAGTGGGGACCAATGCATTGGGGTCATTCAAGAAGTAAAGATTTAGTTAATTGGGAAAGCTTACCAATTGCTTTGGTTCCTGGTGATCAAGAAGATCAGGATGGCTGTTTTTCAGGTAGCGCAATTGTGAAGGATGAGCGTCTCTATTTAATTTATACAGGACATAATTTGAAAGACAAAAATGATCCGGATAGTTATTGGCAGAATCAAAACCTAGCCGTTAGTGATGATGGCATAACTTTTGAAAAATTTGCTGGTAATCCAGTGATTTCAATGCCTCCTGTAGATAATGATGCTGATTTTAGAGATCCAAAAATTTGGTTTGAAAATGGAAAATATAATATTGTAATCGGAAGCAAAAATAAGGATGGCTTGGGTCGAGTTCTTATGTATAACTCAGATGATTTAGAACATTGGGACTACTTAGGACCTATTGCAACTGCTAAATCAGTTGATTCTGAAGGATTCGTTTGGGAATGTCCTGACCTTTTCGAAATTGACGGACAAGACGTTTTAGTAATGTCACCACAAGGAATTAAAGCTGATAAATTAAAATATAGAAATTTCTTCCAAACAGGATATCTGACTGGAAAATTTGATGAAGAGACACATTCATTACATCATGGTGAGTTCACTGAATTAGATTATGGACATGATTTCTATGCAACACAATCAATGGTTACGCCTGACGGTAGAAGGATCATATTTGCATGGATGGACATGTGGGAGAGCCCCATGCCAGAACAGGAAGATGGTTGGGCAGGCGCACTAACATTTCCAAGAGAATTAAATATGAAAAATGGTAAATTATTGATGACACCAGTTGAAGAAATTAAAAAATTGCGCGAAAAAGTATTATTAGATGTCACTAAACCTAAGGATACAACCACTATTTTTGAAGCCCCTACAAAGAGTTTTGAGTATTTAGCGAACTTTAATGGGCAAGAAAATGTCAGCGTTAAAATTAAAAATAGCGATAATAAATTATTAATAAAAGTTAGCTATCAAGCTGCAACAGGTAAGGTAACATTACAAAAGTATAATGACGATTTACTTCGAGAAACTAATGTGAGCGTTGCCAATGAATTGGATGTTCATTTATTAATGGACAACAGTTCAGCAGAATTATTTGTGAATAATGGAGAAGCATGTTTCTCTGAAAGGGTTTATGATGAAAAGGAACTTATAGTTGAAACAAGTAGCGATTCAACTAATTATGATATTAAAATATATGAACTTGGAGGAACAATGTAATGTTATTAGGAAGTATTGAAGCAGGTGGCACTAAATTTGTATGCGCGGTAGGTAACGAAGATTATCAAGTAAAGGATCAAATTCAAATTCCCACGACTACACCTGTTGAAACATTAACGGCAGTCGTAGACTATTTTAAGCAATTTGAAATAGCTGCACTTAGTGTTGCCTCATTTGGACCAATTGAAATCAGAAAAACGTCACCTAAATATGGATTTATCACGAAAACACCAAAACCGGGTTGGGGTGATACGGATTTCTTGGGATTTCTTAAGGGCAAACTGGATATTCCAACATTTTGGACAACGGATGTAAATGGTTCAGCTTACGGTGAATATACAATGTCGACATTGTTTAATGAGAAAATTAATTCACTTGTTTATTACACAATTGGAACTGGTGTGGGCGCTGGAGCAGTAATTGATGGCCACTTAGTTGGCGGTATTGGCCATCCTGAAATGGGCCATGTCTTAGTTAAGAGACATCCTGATGATCTTGATTTTAAAGGTGTCTGTCCATTTCATGGTGATTGTTTAGAGGGCTTAGTTGCTGGACCAACATTTGAAGCACGGACTGGTAAAAAAGGTAAAGATGTCCCATTAACAGACAAAACTTGGGATATTATGGCCTACTATATTGCTCAGGCTGCCGTTCAAACAACGTTAAGTTTACGTCCTAATAAAATTATTTTTGGGGGCGGCGTTACAAATGATGTTTTATTGGAAAAAGTGCGACATGAATTCAAAGAAATTTTAAATGATTATGTTGACGTTCCTCCATTAGATCAATATATTACAGCACCACAAGTTGCTAATAATGGATCAGCCAATGTTGGAAACTTCGCTTTAGCTGAAAAAATGTTATCTGAATGATAGGGTTATTTAACAAAATTGGAGGGTAAAATAATGACAAACAAAAATTATTATGATGTAACAAAATGGCCTATTGGTAACCCGTACGAAGATATTGGGGAAGTTATTAATAGTATTATTACTGATATTAAAAGTCATCAAACTGATAGTAATAGCAATGATGGTGGAAAACCAGGGGCAGTTATTTATCTACCACCAGCTGATTATCACTTGCGTACACAAGTCTTAATAGATATTAGTTTTCTTAAAATTCAAGGATCTGGGCATGGATTTACGTCATCAAGCATTCGGTTTAACGTACCACAAAACGAATGGTCAAATTTACATGAATTATGGCCTGGTGGTAGTCGTGTTCTTGTTGACCTCGATCCTAAAACAACGGATGAAGAATCTGAAGGTGCAGCTTTCTATGTTGCAAGAGAAGGAAATCCGCGTATTAGTTCAGTCGAATTTTCGAACTTTAATATTGATGGGTTACACTTTATTGATGATGGCACAGGCGAAAAAAATCCAGAAAATACGTATGTGAATGGTAAGACTGGAATTTATGTTGCAAGTGCACAAGATTCATTCCGTATTACAGAAATGGGTTTTGTTTACTTAGAACATGGTGTAACCATTTATAACGCAGATGCATTAACAATCCACGATAATTTTATTGCTGAATGTGGTAATTGTATTGAACTACGTGGATGGGGACAAGCTTCGAAAGTAACTGAAAATTTAATGGGCGCTGGATTTAATGGCTATACCATTTTTGCGGAAAACTTCGGAGGACTGCTAATTACGACTAATAATATTTTCCCAAGAGGTGCAAGTAGCATTTCATTATCTGGCGTGACGAAATCGTCTGTTACAAATAATCGCATTCATGCATTTTATCCCGGAATGGTTATTTTAGATGATAATTGCTCAGAGATATTGGTTTCTTCAAACCATATGCTGCATGATCAAGAACCGTGGGCGCCTATGCAACATCGAGATAATGGATTAGACGATTTATATGGGCTGTTATCAATTAGCGGTAATGATAATTCCGTCATTGGAAATCATTTTTCAGAAACGGTTGATCAAAACACGCTTAAACCAGTTGGTGCAACACCGGTCATTATCCGACTTGCTGCCGGACATGGTAATTATATTGCAAATAATAATGTTGTGGCTACAGAAATTCAATCAGGTAGTGGCGATTCAGCATTTTCTGCACAAGTAGATGCGTTACTAGCAACCGAAGAATTAAAAAAAGTCACAGTAACAACTGTTTTGGTTGAAAAGAAGTCAACGCAAAATACAATTTTAGATTCTGGAAGCAATGAACAAGTTATTTTGGATAAAAATGTGAATGCTTTTAGAGCAACACCAACCGTCCCAAAAAAACAGTAATTTTAAATAAATGATTTAATTTGTGCCACTTTGATAAAATAGGACTATAATGAAAGTTGAAGTTAGAACTTAATATAACTGTCCAAATCAAAAGAGGCGATAGCAATGGCAAAGTTGAGTAAAGAACAACGCAAAGCAATGGCTCAAAAAGCAATGGACGAACGTGCTAAACATCCACAAGCTGAAAAAAAACAATCAGGTTTTAAATTTATTGAAGATGAATCAACTAAGTTAGGTGCAGAAAAAAACTAATTATAAAAGTTCAAAGATTAATTCTAAGTATTCTTGGAATTAATCTTTTTTTAGTTAACTAAAAATATTAAATTGGGTGTAAGTCATGTACAATTTGAATGATAGATAATTTAATGAGGAGTGATAATCGATGTTAATTAAACAAGTACATATTGAAAATAAAGAAGAATTACAAGATATTCGAGTAGAAAATGGCATGTTTACTGAGATTGGGGTAAATTTACAACAAAATGCTGATGAAAAAGTCATTGATGCAACCGATAAATTGATGTTACCGCCATTTGTTGATCCACATGTTCATTTGGATTCAACGCTCACAGCAGGTGATCCGGAATGGAACGAATCTGGGACTTTATTTGATGGCATTCGGATTTGGTCTGAACGTAAAAAGACGTTAACCCATGAAGATGTTAAAGAACGTGCTGTTACAGCATTAAAAATGCAGGCAGCCCATGGTGTTCAGTTTGTTCGTTCACATGTTGATGTGACTGATCCTGATTTAGTGGCTTTGAAAGCTTTAATTGAGGTCCGCGAAGAAGTTAAACCTTGGATGGAATTACAATTAGTTGCTTTCCCACAAGAAGGTATTTTATCATTTCCAAATGGGAAGGAATTAATGACAAAAGCTGCTGAATTAGGAGTGGATGCAATTGGTGCAATTCCCCATTTTGAATTTAATAGAGAATATGCAGTTGAATCACTCCATTTCGCTTTTGAATTGGCTCAGAAATATAATTTATTATTTGATGCACATACGGATGAAATCGATGATCCTAGTTCTCGTAGCTTGGAAACCGTTGCGACATTAGCTTTAGAAACAGGGATGAAAGATAAGGTTACAGCATCACATACAACAGCGATGGGTTCATATGATGATGCTTATTTGTACAAATTAATGCGTTTATTGAAGATGTCAGAAATGAACTTTATTGCTAATCCACTTGTAAATATGTTCTTAGGTGGACGTTTTGACACATATCCAAAGCGTCGTGGGTTAACACGCGTCAAAGAATTGGATGAGAATGGGTTGAACGTTGCATTTGGTGAAGATGACATCAAAGATCCATGGTATCCAATGGGAGATGGCAACATGTTAGACGCCTTGCACATGGGATTACATGCGACTCAGATTATGGGTTATAGTCAAATTATGAATGCTTACCGATTTGTGACGACTAATGGCGCTAAATCTATGCATGTTATGGATCATTATGGAATTGAAGTTGGAAAACCAGCTAATTTCGTCATTATGGATAGTGATAATTTTTATGATGCGTTGAATACACGTGCTGCCGTTATGTTATCAGTCCATAATGGTGATGTGATTAGTGAAACCAAGCCAGCAGAAACCCAGTTATATATCTAGTAAGTAATCGTTTTGGTAGCGCCTTCTTGATTTGAATGCTAGAATCAAGGCATGACTTGAAAAGGGGTAATAAAATGAAAATGATTAATTTAGGCGATAGCGAACTTCAAGTATCATCTGTCGGTTTGGGATGCATGCGCATGCCAGAATTGTCGACTGGGCAAGCTGCAGAAATGATTCAAACATCAGTTGATCATGGCATTAATTTCTTTGATCACGCAGATATTTATGGTGCAGGAAAAGCTGAAGAAGTGTTTGCGGCAGGATTTACTGAAACTGGGTTATCACGTGAAGACATTATTCTTCAATCAAAATGTGGTATCGTTCCAGGTGTAGAGTATAATTTTACTGCTGAACACATTGAAAAAAGTGTTGACGGTATTTTAAAACGATTAAATACGGAATATATTGATAGCTTATTGTTACACAGACCTGATACGTTAATGGAACCTGAAGCTATTGCTCGTGTATTTGAAAAACTACAAAAATCTGGAAAAGTACGTCATTTTGGTGTTAGTAATTTCTATCCTGGGCAAGTTGATTTATTACAACAAGCTTTGGATATGAAACTATTAGTTAACCAACTCCAATTCGGTGTCATGCACACTGGAATGATTGATTTGGGAACAAATGTGAATATGGTTAATGATGCTGGAATTAATCGTGATGGCGGTATTTTAGAATATTCGCGTCTTAAAAAAATGACGATTCAAGCATGGTCACCATTCCAATACGGATTCTTTGAAGGTACATTCTTAGATAATCCAAAATTTGCTGAATTAAATGAAGTTTTAAACCGTTTAGCTAAAGAAAAAGAAACAACTAATACTGGAATCGCAACAGCATTTATTCTACGTCACCCAGCTAAAATGCAGGTGATTGCTGGAACAATGAACGCAAAAAGAATTGTTGAAATTGCGAATGCTTCAGAACTTGAGCTAACACATGAAGAATGGTACGAAATTTATCGTGCAGCAGGAAATAAATTACCATAAATGAAAAAATTAAAGTAACTAACTAATTACTATTTTAGTTGGTTACTTTTTATATTAAGCGTATGAAAATTTCGTAGTTAACATACTGGGTATGGTAAAATTAGAATTAATAGGTGGTGGATTTGATTTGGAAAACAAATATGAGCATGTTTATCGTGAAATTAAAGCGAAAATTGTCGCGGGTGAATATGAAGTAAACGATAAATTAATGACTGAATCACAGTTAATGTCGATTTACGAATCTAGTCGTTATGCGGTTCGTAAAGCAATTGGTGATTTAGAGAATGCAGGGTATGTCTACCGAATACAAGGTGGCGGTATCTTCGTTAATGATTGGCATACTGTAAAAAAAGTGACACAAAATAATAAAATAATTGGTGTCATGACGACACATATTGCTGATTATATTTTTCCAAATATTATCACTGGAATAGATCGTATTATTTCTGAAGAGGGATATACAATCATGCTAAGTAATACGCTTGATAATGCTGAAAAAGAACGATATAGCCTTTTAAGAATGCTTGAAATGAATTTATCTGGACTAATCGTAGAACCAACACAAAGCGCATTAATAAATAAAAATAAGGATTTATACGAAAAGATAGTGGCGCAAAAAATACCAGTCCTTTTTATTAATGCACATTATGAAAACTTGGAAATTCCATACTTAGAGTTAAATGATTTTAATGGTAGTGAGGTTGCTACAGAGCATTTGATAAATGAAGGACATGGAAAAATACTTGGTATTTTTAAAGTGGATGATAAACAAGGTCAGTTAAGAATGAATGGATTCGTGCAAGCTTATATGGAACATTCAGCTATTTCATACCAAAGTGAGATATTGATGTACCAATCTGCTGATTCAATGCAAAATATCTATAAAAAAATTGAAAAGATTCTGCATAGATCGGATCATCCAACCGCGATTGTTTGTTACAATGACCAGCTTGCCATTAAATTAATAGATATTGTTAAGTCGATGGGAATGAAAATTCCTGAAGATATCTCAATTGTTGGTTTTGATGATTATCAATTATCAAAATATATGTCACCTAAATTAACAACAATTAGACATCCAAAGGAAAAAATGGGCCGAGAAGCTGCGACGATGTTATTAAAAATGATTAATTCTAAAACAATGTCGGCGAAATCTGTCGTATATGATGCAAAGCTAATCATTCGAGAAAGCGTTAAAAATAGGAATTAAAGCATGATAAGTATTACTCAAATTTGAGTAATACTTATTTTTTTGAAATTCATTCGAACAAATAAAAATAACTATTGATTTGTTCGAATGAATGTGAGAAAATGACCTTGTTGATAAATGCAAACGTTTTCAGAAAACGGTTGCTGTAGGTTTTTCGGTTGGTCGTACCAATCGGACAATAAAATTTGGAGGTGTCATATGCAAAAAGAAAAGAAAATATCTAGTAAGTTTATTTACTTTTTTGGGTCATTCGGAGGAATTTTGTTCGGATACGATATCGGGGTTATGACGGGGGCTTTACCATTCTTGCAAAAAGATTGGGCTCTTCAAAATAGTGCCGGAACCGTTGGTTGGATTACTTCAGGAGTTATGTTCGGTGCCATCTTTGGTGGCGCGTTAGCCGGTAAGCTTTCAGATAAGCTAGGTCGACGTAAAATGATTTTGATGTCAGCTATTATTTTCGTTATTGGTTCATTACTCGCATCATTCTCACCAAATAATGGCCAAATGTATTTAATTATTGTTCGTATTTTCCTTGGACTAGCAGTTGGTGCTTCATCAGCATTAGTACCAGCATACATGTCAGAAATGTCTCCGGCTAAATTACGAGGACGACTATCAGGAATTAATCAAACAATGATTGTTTCCGGAATGTTACTTTCATATATTATGGATTTTCTATTAAAAGATTTACCTGAAGCATGGGCATGGCGCGTTATGCTTGGCTTAGCAGCAGTACCAGCTGTTGTTTTATACTTTGGGGTTTCACGTTTACCAGAATCACCTCGTTTCTTAGTTAAAACAAATAAAGTTGATGAAGCTCGCCAAGTATTAACTTGGATTCGTCCAGCTAATGAAGTTGAACAAGAATTAGCTGATATTCAAACTACTGCGGGTGAAGAAAATCATATTGAAAAAACATCAATGGTTCAATTATTCACAGGTAAATATCGTTACTTAGTTATGGCCGGTGTTGGTGTTGCTGCATTCCAACAATTCCAAGGGGCTAACGCAATCTTCTATTACATTCCTTTAATTGTTGAAAAAGCAACTGGGAATGAAGCAAGTTCAGCACTAATGTGGCCAATTATTCAAGGGATTATCCTTGTCTTAGGTTCACTCTTATTCTTAGTTATTGCAGATAAATTTAAACGTAGAACACTTTTAATTCTTGGCGGTTTAGTAATGGGACTATCATTTATCTTACCTACAATCATTAACATGGTTGTACCAAATACGAGTCCTATGATGATTGTTGTTTTCTTATGTATCTACGTTGCATTCTACTCATTTACATGGGCTCCACTTACATGGGTATTAGTTGGTGAATTATTCCCATTAGCTGTTCGTGGAAGTGCTTCAGGAATTGCATCTTCAGCTAACTGGATTGGATCATTCTTAGTAGGACTATTATTCCCTATTATGACAGCTTCAATGCCACAAGATGCTGTGTTCGCAATCTTCGGAATCATTTGTTTATTAGGTGTTCTATTCATTCGTTTCTTCGTTCCAGAAACACGTGGTCGCTCATTAGAAGAAATTGAAAAAGAAGGTACAAGAAATTAAGTAACCTATACGTTAGGAGTGTAATTGATATGGATTTAGTAAAAACATCTCAAGCAATAAAAAATGGTCAAGTTTCACTTGGAATTGAATTAGGCTCAACACGTATCAAAGCAGTTTTAGTTACGGACGATTTTAAGACAATTGCAACAGGGAGCTTCAATTGGGAAAACCAATTGGAGGATGGTCTTTGGACTTATTCTCTTGAACAAGTTTGGACGGGGATTCAAGCTAGTTATAGACAAATGGCTGCAAATGTTCAAAGCAAATACCATGAATCATTAACAAAAATAGATTCAATTGGTATCAGTGCTATGATGCATGGTTACCTTGTCTTTTCGAAATCTGATGATTTATTAGTTCCCTTTAGAACATGGAGAAATAATAATACAGAACAATCAGCTGATGAATTAACAGAGTTGTTAAACTTCAATATTCCACAACGTTGGAGTATTGCACATCTTTATCAAGCTGTTTTAAATAATGAAGCCCATGTAAATGACATTGGTCATTTAGAAACATTAGCTAGTTATGTTCATTATATGTTATCTGGTAAAAAAGTTATCGGAATTGGGGATGCCTCTGGTATTTTCCCAATTGATGAAAAAACAGGCACATACTCAGCTGATTTATTAGATAAATTCAGTGGTATTGAAAAAGTTTCTGCTTATGATTGGGATATTAAAGACATCCTACCTACTGTTTTGAGAGCTGGTGAAAATGCTGGATCATTAACAGATACAGGAGCTAAATTACTTGATGTTAGTGGCAAACTTGAAAGTGGTAGCTTGATGGCACCACCTGAAGGTGACGCAGGTACAGGGATGGTTGGGACCAACAGTGTACGTAAGAGAACAGGTAATATCTCAGTTGGAACCTCTGCTTTTTCTATGACTGTTTTAGATCAGCCTATGAAAAAAGTGTACAAAGATATTGATATTGTAACAACACCAAGTGGTGCGCCAGTTGCAATGGTTCATGTTAATAATAGTTCGTCAGATATTAATGCATGGGCTTCAATCTTTGGCGAGTTCGCAGCAAAACTAGGTGTTCATTTAACACCAGATCAGTTGTATGAACGATTATTCTTAGAATCAACTCATGCTGATGCCGATGCAGGTGGATTAATGAATTATAGTTACTTATCAGGTGAAAATATTACACATATGCCTGAAGGTCGTCCATTATTTGTTCGAACACCTAACAGTAACTTTACATTACCTAACTTCATCAAGACGCAATTATATGCGGCATTTGCACCACTTAAGATTGGAATGGATATTTTAAGTCAAGAAGAACATATCCAAACTGATGTAATGATTGCTCAAGGTGGTATTTTAAAAACAGCTGTAATCGGACAACAAGTATTAGCTAATACGTTGAATATTCCAATTACGGTTATGAATACTGCTGGTGAGGGTGGACCTTGGGGAATGGCTGTCTTAGCAATATTTGCTAAGAAAAATAATAACGGTCAAAGCTTAGAAGACTTCTTAGATCATGAAGTTTTTGTAGACCCAGAAAGTATGACGTTAAGCCCAGAACCTGAAGGTGTAGAAGGTTACAATACATTTATAGCTAGATACGAAGCTGGCTTGTCTATTGAGTCAGAGGCAATAAAAAAAATTAAGGAAGAAAAGAGGAACTAGTATATATGTTAGAAAAGCTAAAACAAGAAGTGTACGATGCTAACATGCTGTTACCTAAGTACAACTTAATTACCTTTACATGGGGTAACGTGAGTGGAATCGATCGTGAAAAAGGGTTATTCGTCATCAAACCATCTGGTGTTGATTACGATGATTTAAAACCTGAAGATATGGTTGTTGTTGATTTAGACGGTAAGAAAATTGAGGGTGATATGAATCCCTCAAGCGATACAGAAACGCATCGCATTCTATACAATAACTTCCCTAATATTAAAGGTGTCGTTCATACTCACTCACCTTGGGCTGTTTCATTCGCACAAGCAGGCTTGGATATTCCAGCAGCCGGTACAACACATGCAGATACCTTTTATGGCTCAGTTCCAGCAAGCCGTATCATGAATGAAGCTGAAGTTGTCACAGAATATGAAAAACAAACAGGTGACGTGATTGTCGAAACGTTCAAAAAACGTGGACTCGATCCTGATCAAATTCCAGCTGTTTTGGTTAATGATCATGGTCCATTTACATGGGGTACATCTGCTTTAGATGCTGTGCATAATGCTGTTGTCTTAGAAGAAGTTGCAAAGATGACTTATCATACATTGCAATTGAATCCACATGCAATTGACATGCCACAATACTTATTGGATAAGCATTTCCTAAGAAAACATGGTAAAAATGCATATTATGGTCAAATTAAACACTAAAACACGTTTTTAAAAATAATAAACTATTAGGAGGAATTATATTATGTTAAAAGTTAGTGAAAAAGAATTTTGGTTCGTTGTCGGTAGTCAAGGTTTATACGGTCAAGATGTTTTAGACGTTGTTCAAGGTGATGCAGAAAAAATTATTGATAATTTAAATGCTAGTGGTTCACTACCATACAAAATTGTCTTTAAAGAAGTTGCAACAACTGCTGAAGTTATTACTAACATCATGAAAGAAGCTAACTTTGAAGACAAAGTTGCTGGTGTGATTACTTGGATGCATACTTTCTCACCTGCTAAAAACTGGATTCGTGGAACAAAATTATTACAAAAACCATTGCTACATTTAGCAACACAATTTGGTGAAAATATTCCTTGGTCAACAATTGATATGGATTACATGAACACAAACCAAAGTGCTCATGGAGACCGTGAATACGGCTTTATCAATGCTCGTCTTCAAAAACATAATAAAGTTGTTGTTGGTTACTGGAAAGATGAAGCAGTTCAATCACAAATTGCTGACTGGATGGATGTTGCTGTTGCTTACGGTGAAAGTTTCAACATTAAAGTTGCTCGTTTTGGCGATAACATGCGTAATGTTGCCGTTACAGATGGTGATAAAGTTGAAGCACAAATCAAATTTGGTTGGACTGTAGATTACTTTGGTATTGGTGATTTAGTTGCTGAAATGAAAGAAGTAACTGACGCTGAAATTAATGCAACATATAAAGAATGTGAAAGTATGTACGATATGGTTGTTGGCGACAACGATCCTGCCTTCTACGAAGACCATGTTAAAGAACAAATTAGAATTGAAATTGCTTTACGTAAATTTATGGAACGTGGTGGCTACAATGCATTCACATCTAACTTCGAAGATCTTTGGGGCATGAAACAATTACCAGGTATGGCTGTTCAACGTTTAAACGCTGAAGGTTATGGTTTCGCTGGTGAAGGTGACTGGAAGACTGCTGCAATCGACCGTTTGATGAAGGTTCTTGCACATAATAAAGCTACTGGATTTATGGAAGATTACACGTATGATTTACGTGCGGGTCATGAAGTAACTCTTGGTTCACATATGTTAGAAGTTGATCCTACATTAGCTTCAACAAAACCACGCGTGGAAGTACATCCATTAGGTATTGGTGACCGCGAAGATCCAGCTCGTTTGATCTTTGATGGTTCAAATGGTAAAGGTGTCGTTGTTTCAATGTCTGACTTTGGTACTGAATACAAATTATTAATTAACTCTGTTGAAGGTCAAAAACCAGAAGTTGAAGCTCCTAACTTGCCAGTAGCTCGTCAATTATGGATTCCAGAACCAAGTTTTAAAGAAGGCGTTCATTCATGGATTGAAAATGGTGGTGGTCATCATACTGTTCTTTCAATGAACGTGAAGGAACAACAAGTTGTTGATCTTGCTAAGATGTTTGATCTTGAATATGTTGAAATTAAAAAATAATTAATATTTTAAAGGATATCGCTGTTAAAGCGATATCCTTTTTTTGTGTAAGAAGAGTAATCAAATATGATTTATATCAAATAAAATCGGTGCTTACGAAAATAAAGATTCGTAAGCACCGATTTAGATTTCTAATGATAATAATTGAGAATTTTATCTGCATCTGAAAAAATAATCTCAGACTTTCGTGTTATAGATTTCCATCCACAATTTGTTCTAAAGTTGTTTTTGAAGGGATAAAGAATAAATTACCGGTTTCAGCGGTACTGAAATCTAATAATCGATCACTTTTACTTTCGAACATATTAATGAGCATTCGATTAGTTACTGCAAAATGACGTGCGTAACCAATGAAGTATGTCCCTGTAATGTCTTTCCCAGGTTCTGAGAAGGGAACGTTCATACGGACAATTTTATGCTCAATGCCATCTTTCATATCTTGTGAAGCAACGTTATGAGAATTTGGTAATTTTTCTTCGTCAGTTAATTCTAAATCAGAATCTTTCTTCCGACCAATTGCTTTTTCTTGGTCTTCAGTCTTTAAGGCATTCCAAGCGGCCATATTATGGATATACTTTTGAGCAAAAGCATAAGAACCGTTTGTAAAATCAGGATCTTCGCCCCCAATAACGGCGTAATCGAGTGCTTCATTAACATCTGGGTTTTCAGTACCATCAATGAAACCAATAACGGCGCGGCCTTCAAAATAACGGAAGCCGTGTGTTTCATCTTCTACAGTTGTGACATCCTTAATGAAAAGCATAAATTGCGCCATAACTTCATAGACAACAGCACTTTCACCAGCGCGAACATGAAAGAATAAATCGCCAGGAGTTGAAATGGCAGTGTATTTAGGCCCAACAATTTCTTTAAAATGGGTAAGTTCAACAGGTTTGATAGCATCAGGGAAAAGATAATCCCAAGCATCAGAGCCAAAACCAAAGGCAACTTTTAAGTTAGCTTTTGGATAACGAACGTTCATACTACGGATGATGGCCGGAATACGGTCAGATAGCTCTTGAACTGCTTCTAATTCAACTTTTTGATCTTTGTGATTTAAGTTTAGAATGGTGAAATTAACAGCTTCACCTAAATCTTTATAAACATCTTGTGTTAACTTTTCGTTTACTGACATAATAAATGCTCCTTAGACTTTTAATTTCCTTTAACGATTATAACCATTTTACCTGCATTATGTGGTGAATTTAATTGTTTATGGGTTTCAATAATATCGGTTAAATTAAAGTGATATTTTTTTGCTATTTTAATTTCTAATTCATCTTGCATCATTAAATCTGTTAAGAAAGTTAGCGTGTCACTATCTTTTAACTCTTTAACATTCTCAACAAGGTAGTAATCTGCGAGTGGCTTTGATGCTTGAACAGAGTCGGTTGGAACGCTAACTAACGATACCATTCTGCCGTTTGTCTTCAATGCTTTGACGCCTACCTCACTGCCAAGACCGCCAGGAGTTGCATCAACAACAATGTCAGCCATATCTTTAAAAGTTTCGGCGGGATTTTCTTTATCGTAGGCGCTATAATGATCTGCACCTAGTCGACGAACATAGGGTTCGTTGGTGCTTGAACCACTAGCGAGAACAGTTAATTCCATCAATTTAGCAAGTTGCACTAAAATCGATCCGACACTTCCAGAAGCGCCTTCAATAAAGATGGTTTCACCAGCCCTTGCTTTTGCAAAAAAGTTCAAAATATTGTATGCCGCTATACCAGGTGTTGGTAGCCCAGCAGCTTCAGCAATCGTCATATTATCAGGTCGCTTAGCAATATGTGATGTAAAGACGACAAGTTCTTCTGCGTAGCCACCGAAAGCCTTATGAACAACAACAGCATCACCGATATTAAAATGAGTAACTTCATCGCCAATTTCAGTAATAATACCCGTTACGTCACCTCCAGGTACAATTGGAAATGGTAAAGGCATAACGTCTTTCATATAACCGGCACGTAAAATTGCATCAAATGGGTTAATGCCAATCGCTTCGATTGAAACCCTAACCTGTTTTGATTTAAGCGCTACTTCTGGATTAACTTTTAATTCCTCAAATACGGTTGCGTCACCATATTGGTTAAAGCCAAATGCTTTCATAAGTATAACCTCCCTAGATTAAAATCATATTGGTACTAGTCCCAATATACCATAATTTTAAGAAAAGGTTTACAAAACGAGGGAGAATAACAAATTTTGTAACAATGTATTTTGCGCAATCTAATTGACAACGTATTTTTGAAGATGTATAATATCCATATTGGTAAATGATAGCGTTTTCATAAATAATTAAAAAGAAAGAATGTGAGTTATTTGGAAAAATATATTTTATCTATTGATGAAGGAACGACAAGTACAAGAGCAATTATATTTAATCACAAAGGTCAGAAAGTTTCTGATGCACAACGCGAATTTCCACAATATTTTCCTCAACCTGGCTGGGTTGAGCACAATGCAAATGAGATATGGAACGCAGTATTATCGACAATCGCAAATACATTTATCGATTCCGGGATTAAACCTAAGCAAATAGCAGGAGTTGGGATTACCAACCAACGTGAAACAACTGTTATCTGGGATAAGAAAACGGGATTACCCATCTACAACGCAATTGTTTGGCAATCACGTCAAACGGCAGAAATTGCGGAACAATTAAAACAAGATGGCTATGATGAATTAATTCATGAAAAGACAGGATTACTGATAGATGCCTACTTCTCAGCAACTAAAATTCGTTGGATTTTAGATCATGTTGATGGCGCCCAAGAAAGAGCCGAAAAAGGCGAATTACTTTTTGGAACTATTGATACTTGGTTAACATGGAAATTATCAGGTGACGAAACACATGTAACTGATTATTCTAAT
Source organism: Dellaglioa sp. CoH-56-MRSF-11 (assembly GCF_056782135.1). Next base: position 177,394 of record NZ_JBXAYE010000001.1, read on the forward strand.
GCTAGTCGGACAATGTTATTTAACATTCATGATTTGAAGTGGGATGAAGAAATTCTAAAAATTATGAATATTCCAGCAGTTATGTTACCAGAAGTTAAATCAAATTCTGAAGTTTACGGACATACGAAAGATTATCATTTTTATGGTAGTGAAGTGCCAATTTCAGGAATGGCTGGAGATCAACAAGCTGCTTTGTTTGGTCAAATGGCATTTGAACCAGGAATGGTTAAGAATACTTATGGAACAGGTTCATTTATTGTCATGAATACAGGGACAGAACCTAAATTATCTAAAAATAATTTATTAACGACAATTGGTTATGGGATTAATGGTAAAGTTTATTACGCTTTGGAAGGTAGTATCTTCGTTGCTGGTTCAGCAATTCAATGGTTAAGAGACGGGATGCGCTTGGTGGAACATGCACCAGACACAGAACAAGCAGCTAAAGAATCGACGAATGATAATGAAGTTTATGTTGTACCTGCCTTTACAGGATTGGGAGCACCTTATTGGGATCCTGATGCACGAGGTTCAGTCTTTGGAATTACTCGTGGAACAACACGTGAAGATTTCATTAAAGCAACGTTACAATCATTGGCTTACCAAACTAGAGATGTTGTGAAAACAATGGAACTAGATACGGGAATTAAAATTCCGTTACTAAAAGTTGATGGTGGTGCAGCTAAGAATGATTATCTGATGAATTTCCAAGCAGATATTTTAAATACACCTATCGAACGTGCTCATGACCTTGAGACAACTGCTTTAGGAGCAGCCTTCTTAGCTGGATTAGCCGTTGGTTATTGGAAAGACCTAGAAGAACTCAAAGCTGAGTATACTGAAGGGGATATTTTTAAACCAACAATGCCTGTGGAAGAAAGCGAAGATCTATACGCAGGTTGGCAACAAGCGGTTGAAGCAACTCGAGTATTTAAACATAAACCAATGAAGAAAAACAATAAATAAGGGGGATACAACTATGTCATTTTCAGCAACATCAAGAAAACAAGATATCGAACGATTAAAGAATGAAGAATTGGATTTATTAACAATTGGTGGTGGTATCACCGGTGCCGGCGTTGCTATTCAAGCAAGTGCTATGGGTTTAAATAACGGATTAATTGAAATGCAAGATTTCGCTGAAGGAACATCATCGCGTTCAACAAAATTAGTTCATGGTGGTATTCGTTACTTGAAGACATTCGACGTCGGAGTTGTTTCTGATACTGTTCAAGAACGTGCAGTGGTTCAACATATTGCACCACATATTCCACGTCCACAATCAATGTTATTGCCTATTTATGATGAACCCGGCGCAACTTTTGATATGTTCTCAGTAAAAGTTGCAATGAATTTATATGATCAATTGGCAGGTGTTGTTGATCCTCAATGGGTTAACTACACAATTTCTAAAGCAGAAGTTTTACAACGCGAACCACAATTAAAATCTGATAAATTAATGGGTGGCGGTGTCTACCTTGATTTTAAGAATAATGATTCACGTTTAGTTATTGAAAATATCAAAAAAGCACATGAAGATGGCGGCTTGATGGTTAGTCGTATCAAGGCTTTAGACTTATTGCATGCTGACGGTAAAATTACTGGTGTTCATGTATTAGATTTAATTAGTGGCGAAGAATTTGATATTCATGCTAAATATGTTATTAATACAACGGGTCCATGGTCTGATTTTATCCGTAAAATGGATACTGATGAAGATTTTGTACCACAAATGCGCCCAACAAAAGGTGTTCATTTAGTTGTTGATTCTAAAAAATTAAATGTACCACAACCAACATACTTTGATTCTGGAAAACAAGATGGTCGTATGATCTTCGTTGTGCCAAGAGAAGATAAAACATATTTTGGAACAACAGATACTGATTTCCATGGTGATTTTGAACATCCTCGTGTTGAACAAGAAGATGCTGATTACTTACTTGATATTATTAACGAACGTTTCCCAACAGCTAATGTCAAAATTAGTGATATTGAATCAAGTTGGGCTGGATTACGTCCATTGATTTCATCAAACGGAAGTTCAGATTACAATGGTGGAAACTCAGGTAAAATTAGTGAGAAGAGTTTCAATGATGTTATTAACGTTATTGAACGTTTTGAAAAAGATGAAGTAACTAAAACAGATGTTGAAGATGTCTTGAATGATTTGGAAAGTACACTTTCTGAAGATAAGACAAGTGCATCACAAGTTTCACGTGGAAGTTCATTGACTATTTCAAAAGATGGCTTATTAACATTAGCTGGTGGTAAAATTACAGATTACCGTAAGATGGCTGCCGGTGCCATGGCTGCAATTACAAAATTATTGAAAGATAATTATAGTCAAGAATTCAATGCGATTGATTCTAAAAACTTACCTGTTTCAGGTGGTGATATTGATCCTAACAACGTTGAAGCAACAATTAGTTTCTTCGCAAAACAAGGAATGGACAATGGGTTGACTGAAGAAGAAGCTACAGTATTTGCTAACTTATTTGGTTCAAATGCAGCACGTGTATTTAGTCAAATGACTCACGTTAAAGCAGCAGAAGGACTTTCTTTAGGTGAAACAGCTAGTCTTCACTATTCAATGGAAGAAGAAATGACGTTAACACCAACTGATTACTTAATGCGTCGTACTAACCATATTCTTTTCCATCGCGATACATTAGATGCTGTTAAAGTTGGCGTAATTAACGAAATGGCAAGTTACTATAGCTGGACTAAAGAAGAAAAAGCAAAACAAACTGCAGATTTAGATGCAACAATTGCAGAATCAGATATGAATTACTTAAAATAACCATCAAAAATAGGGGTGAGTGTGATGACAACAAGTCTTATGACGCAACTTTTGGGTGAATTTTTAGGCACAATGATTTTAGTATTATTAGGTAATGGGGTTGTTGCTGGTGTTTCGTTACGTAAGTCAAAAGCTGAAGGTGCTGGTTGGATTGCAATCACATTAGGTTGGGGAATTGCCGTAACCTTGGGTGTCTATGCGTCAGCCTTTATGGGACCAGGACATTTGAATCCAGCTGTAACTTTGGCAATGGCAATTGTTGGTAAGATTGCTTGGTCTTCTGTATTACCATATATGGTTGTCCAGGTTGCTGGTGGTATCGTTGGTGCTTTTCTGGTATGGGTTCAATACATGCCACATTGGAAAGAGACGAAAGATTCTGATGCAATATTTGGATCATTCGCAACTGCTCCTGCAATAAAAAGTAATCTATATAACTTTTTAAGTGAATTAATTGGGACATTTGTCTTAATCTTTAGTTTGCTAGCATTCACAAAAGGTAACTTTACAGATGGTTTAACACCAGTCGTTGTTGGTATCTTAATTGTTGGTATTGGTCTTTCACTTGGTGGGACAACTGGTTATGCAATTAATCCGGCCCGTGATTTAGGTCCTCGTATTGCACATGCTATTTTACCAATTGCGAACAAAGGTGGATCAGATTGGTCATATAGTTGGGTACCAATTTTCGGACCATTTGCTGGCGCAGTGATTGCCGCAGGGTTATTCTTAGCTGTAGCATAGGTTAAATGTCTGAAATAATTTATTATTAAGTTAAACCTCTATTATTGAATTTTAATTCAATAATAGAGGTTTTTTATAGTAAATTTTAAAGGGTATTTTTATTGTATATTGATAAATTATGCGATATAATAATTTTTCAATCGTATTTATACGAATAGATTAAGCATAATAAAGGATGTGTAACAGTGACTGTATCTTACTTAAGACTGGCAACGCCAGAAGACTTACCAGCAATTACAGGAATTATTGAGGAAGCAAAAGCTTACCTTAAAGAACAGGGAATTGACCAATGGCAAGGTGCTTACCCGGCGGCGAACCATTTAGAACAAGATATTAAAGATCAATTGACTTATGTCTTAATGGTTGGAGATGAAATCGCAGGAACTGCTGCACTTTGGCTAGGAATAGATCCTATGTATCTTAACATTGAAGATGGCGAATGGATTAATGGCCCACAAGCACGTTATTCGGCTATTCATCGAGTTGCTGTTTCTTCAAAATTTAGAGGTCAACGTTTATCAGAAAAAATGATTTCAGGCTTATTAACAATTGCGAGATCATTGGGTTACAAAGATGTTCGCGTTGATACACATCCTGAAAATAAAGGGATGCAACATGTCATTACCTCAAATGGATTTGATTATAAAGGTATCATTCATATGGAAGATGGCGTTAACTCAGCACGATATGCTTACCAAATTATTTTAAAATAAAACGTTTAAGACAGCGAATGATATCGCTGTCTTTTTTTGTGAAAAAAGTAACAATTTGAATTTTGATAAGGTATACTAGTATCAATATGAAGGAGGGATTTTTTTGATTTCAACAGCAACGACTTTAGCGGGTTCAAATTTTGATAATTGTATGATGAATGCATCGGGTGTTTATTGTATGGATAGCGACGAATTACTTGCCGTCGAAAGTTCTAAGGCGGCAACTTTTGTAACGAAGAGTGGCACGCTTCAACCACGTAAGGGTAATCCAGAACCTCGTTATTTTGAAACAGAATTCGGTAGTATTAATTCAATGGGCTTACCAAATAATGGCGTTGATTACTATTTAGATTTTGTCTCTCAAAATCAGATAAACCATCCTGGTAAAACATACTTTTTATCAATTACGGGTTTTAATCTAGCGGAAGATCTCGAGTTACTTCAAAAAGTAACAGATTCAGATTTTGCAGGAATTGTTGAATTAAATTTATCTTGTCCTAATGTACCAGGAAAGCCCCAAACGGGTTATGACTTTGAAACAGTTGATGCGATATTAAAAGCTGTTTTTAATAGTTATCACAAACCGTTAGGAGTTAAATTACCACCGTACTTTGATATTATTCATTTTGATCAAATGGCTGCTATTTTAAATAAATATCCATTGTCTTATGTCAATAGTATCAATAGTATTGGGAATGGACTATATATTAATGATGATACAGAAACGGTCGTTATTAAACCCAAGCAAGGTTTTGGTGGTATTGGCGGCGAATATGTTAAGCCGACTGCTTTAGCTAATGTACATGCGTTCTATCAACGATTAAATAAGAATATTCAAGTAATCGGAACTGGTGGCATTCAAACTGGTAAAGATGTTTTTGAACATATTCTATGTGGAGCAAGTATGGTGCAAGTTGGAACAGCGTTGATGGTTGAAGGACCCGCTGTTTTTGAACGACTAACAACTGAGCTAGAAGAAATTATGGCAGAAAAAGGGTACCAAAGTATTGAAGATTTTAGAGGAAAATTGAATTATTTATAGGGATGAGATAGGGAAAATTATACCAACTTTATACGAAGGTATATGGGCAAACAGCTGAAATTAGTCATGGACTAATGGACTATAGACGTAACGATATTTAGCTTTAAATGGAATGAGATAATTTACCTAATTAAATGGTGAATTATCTCATTTTTAATTAATAGAATAGTGTTAGTAGTAGTTAATATTTATAGATAAAAAAATATTAGTAGTTATGTGTGCAAACGCTTGCACAATGCTTTATTCAGTGCTATTATTTAGACAAGATAAGTTGGGTGCAACATAAAAGGGGAGTTTAATATGACAGATTACATTACAAGCGATTTAGAAAAAGATATTACCGTTATTAATGCTTTTGATTTAGAAAAAGATGCAGAAAAGATTATTCCAAAGGGTGGATTTGGTTATATCTCTAGTGGAGCTGGAGATTTGTATACTTTAGAAGAAAATATAAAGGCATTTAATCATAAACTAATTAGACCTAGAGTGTTACAAGAAATTGATCATCCCGATACAAAAACAACTATTTTCGGAGATGAAATCACATCGCCTATTATTATGGCACCAGTTGCTGCACATGCATTAGCTCATGTTAAAGGTGAAATTGATAGCGCTAAGGGTGTTTCAGATTATGGTTCAATCTACACAGCAAGTTCATTTGCAACGAAATCATTTAAAGAAATATCAAGTCAAGCTAATGGTCAACCACAATGGTTCCAATTCTATATGAGTAAAGACGATGGTATTAATCGTAATATTATGGATGAAGCAAAAGCTAATGGGGTTAAAGCAATTGTTTTAACTGCTGATGCAACTGTTGGTGGTAATCGTGAAACAGATAAACGTAATGGATTCACTTTCCCACTAGCAATGCCAATTGTTCAAGCTTATCAAAGTGGTGTTGGTCAAACAATGGATGCTGTTTATGGTTCAGCAAAGCAACGCTTAAGTCCAAAAGATGTTGAATTCTTAGCAGAATATTCAGGTTTACCTGTCTTTGTTAAAGGAATCCAAGGTGGAGAAGATGCAAGTGTTGCAATTAATTCAGGTGCTGGTGGCGTCTGGGTTTCAAATCATGGTGGTCGTCAAATTGATGGCGGAATCGCTGCATTTGATGCACTTCAAGAAGTAGCAGAAACTGTTGATAAGCGTGTGCCTGTTGTCTTTGATAGTGGTGTAAGACGTGGAGCTCATGTTTATAAAGCCTTAGCAAGTGGTGCAGACTTAGTTGCAATCGGTCGCCCAGTTGTTTATGGCTTGGCACTTGGTGGTCATAAAGGTGTTCAAAATGTCTTTAATTACTTCCAACATGAATTAGAATTAACAATGCAATTAACTGGAACGCATAATATTGATGAAGTTAAACGTACTAAATTAATCGATAATCCTTACGGAAATTAAAAAAATATAAAAGTTAGTTAGCACTTAAAAACTGTTAGATTGGTTGTTAAAACCTTTTTAACAGTTTTTTTATTTTTGAAAATAGTCAAAACACGAACTTTAAATGTTAATAAATCTACAAAAGTGCGTATTTTGTATTGATTTTTTATTTAATTCGCGTAATATACTGTACATAATATAAAAAATCACAACATAGGGAGATTATATTGCATGAATAATACAGAGGGAAAATCAGGTATTTTTGATCGGTTATTTCATATTAATGAGTCAGGTTCAACGGTTAAACGTGAATCAATGGCTGGATTAACAACTTTCGTATCTATGGCTTATATATTATTCGTTAATCCTCAAGTTTTGGGCGCTGCGGGTATGGACAAAGGAGCTGTGTTTACAGCAACAGCAATATCTGCCGCGTTCGGTTGTTTCTTGATGGCATTCTTAGCTAATTATCCTATCGCAATTGCTCCAGGATTAGGTGACAATGCATTCTTTACTTATTCAGTTGTTATTGGAATGGGTATTCCATGGCAAACGGCAATGGCCGGTGTTGTGGTTGCCTCAATTATCTTTATGCTTATTACGTTCTTTAAAATTCGTGAAATTGTGATAGATGCAATTCCACATGACTTAAAATTAGCAATGGCCGCAGGTATTGGGTTGTTTATCGCTTTTGTTGGATTACAAGAAGGTGGACTTATCATTGGAAACCAATCAACATTGGTCGCGATTGGTTCACTAACGGTGCCAACTACATGGCTGACAATTTTTGGACTCGTTGTGATTGTTATCTTAATGGCTAAAAAAATTCCTGGCTCAATCTTTATTGGAATGGTTGCGACAACTATTTTAGGGTTAGTTATGGGACTTATCAAATTACCAACACATATTATTTCTTCTGTTCCAAGTTTGGCACCAACATTTGGAGTAGGGGTTGAAAATTTACATAAAATTAACTCACTTCAACTTTGGTCTGTTGTTTTAATATTCTTGATGGTAGCCTTTTTCGATACGGCGGGAACTTTAATCGGGTTAGCTACTCAAGCAGGATTTATGAAAAATAATAAAATGCCACGAGTTGGTCGCGCGTTATTATCTGATTCTGCTTCAATGTTAGCCGGATCTGTTCTGGGAACAACACCAACTGCTGCTTATGTTGAATCATCAGCTGGAATTGCAGTTGGGGGAAGAACTGGACTGACATCATTAGTTGTCGGGTTTATGTTCGTTCTAAGTTTATTCTTTTCACCACTTCTGACAGTTGTGACATCACAAGTGACGGCGCCCGTTTTAATCGTTGTTGGTATTTTAATGGCACAATCATTAAAGGGTATTGATTGGGGTCGATTTGAAGTAGCAGTACCAGCATTTTTAATGGTTGTCGGAATGCCTTTAACTTACAACATCTCGTATGGTATTGCCTTTGGTTTCGTATTATACCCAATTACAATGATGGCAGCAGGTCGTAGAAAAGAAATCGGGCCTGTAATGTATATCTTGTTCTTTGTATTCCTATTCTTACTTTACGTATTAAATATTCTTCAATAACATATAAAATTGATGGGTGGATAACTAAATGACACAGACGTTAGCACAGTTAAAAGACTATATTTCTGCAGGTGCAGCAAAAATTCCTGCAGATTTAGTAATCGAAAATGGCAAGTTAGTTAATGTTATGACAAGTGAGATTTATCAAGCAAATGTAGCTATCTATAAAGAGAAAATTGTTGCGATAGGTAATATTGAAGCTTATATCGGCAATGATACGGAACATATAGATGCAACTGGAAAGTATATAACGCCAGGATTAATTGACGGACATATTCACGTTGAATGTAGCAAAATGAGTATGACAAGTTTTGCTAATGCTGTTGTACCTTTTGGAACAACGAGTATTATTTCTGGTTTAGATGAAACAATATCAGTTGCCGGACTAGAAGGTGTTCAAGAAGTTTTTAAAGAGGTAGAAAAATTACCGCTTAATTTATTTTGGGGTGCACCATATAAGACACCATATACAATTCCAAAATCAACAATTGCTTTTAACATCGATTCAGATGTTCAAGAAACAATTCAAAAATGGACAGAATGTTACGGTATCTGGGAAACGGTTAGAGAAGCTGTTGAAACACAAGATGAAGATACGTTAAAAACGTTGGTTCACGCACAAAATAATCACCAACCCATTTTCGGTTGTGCACCAATGGCAACCGGATTGAAATTGAATGAGTATTTAGCAAGTGGTGTTCGCTTAGATCATGAAAGTTATAGTCATGAGGAGCTTGTTGAAAAAGCACGGAATGGGATGAATATTTTAATCAGGGAATCATCCGTTACACATTTCTTGGCAGAAAATATTCGAGCAGTTACTGAAGTTAATCCAGCAATTGCACGACATGTTAGTTTCTGTACAGATGATGTAACTGCATCTGATATTTTACAAAAAGGACATCTTGATAACCTTGTTAAATTAGCTATTCAAGCAGGTGTAGAACCAATTACAGCAATTCAAATGGCAACAATAAATAGTGCTGAAGCTTATCGAATTGATGATCAAGTTGGGTCTGTATCGCCAGGAAGACTTGCTGACATATTGATTGTTGATCAGCCAAGTTCATTTAATGTAGAAATGGTTATTAGTCGGGGCAAAGTTGTTGCCAAAAATAAAAAAATAAGTGAAATGTTGATTGCACCAATCAGAAGTAATTTATTTAAAGGCCAGTTGAAGCATGAGTTAACCTCTGAAAAAGATTTTGAATATAAAGTTAATGAAAAAGTAGGAATGGCAACTGTCCAAACAATTAATAGTCAGGGTGCTTTTGTTCGAAAAAGAAAAGATGTTGAATTAACGATAGAAAATAATATCGTACAACCTAGTCCAGAAAAAGATGTCGCTTTAGTTTCTGTATTAGAACGATTTGGTAAAAATGGAAATCAGGCACTTGGATTTACATCTGGATGGGGCTTGAAAAAAGGGGCAATGGCATCATCTTCTGCACCTGATGATAATAATATTGTCGTTATGGGTGTCAATGCAAATGATATGTCGATTGCTACAAATGAATTAATTAAAGCAGGCGGTGGTCAAATTGTTGTTATTGATGGAAAAATTATTTCATTTTTAGCATTACCTGTGGGTGGTATCATGAGCGACTTATTACCAAGTGAAATTGAAACTGGCGAAATTGCGCTAAGAAAAGGGTCAAATTTAATGGGTAGTGATTTACCTGATCCAATATTTTATATGTCATTTTTACCAATTACGGCAATTCCAGATTTGGCAATTACTGATTTAGGCATGGTAGATTGTGTCGCTTTAGAAATAGTTGATCCAATTATTAAGATATCATCTCTTAAAGGATAAGGAGTTATGATGGAAAAAGAAAATTTAAAGAAGTTAATTGATGTTGCTGCTGGCCGAATTCCTGCTGATTTAGTCTTAACTAATGGCAAAATTATTGATGTTTATAATGCACAGGTAATGACTGGGGATGTCGCAATTGTTGATGGCCTTATTGCTGGAATCGGTGGCCAATATGATGGGGATAAGACGGTTGATGTTCATGGTCAATATATTTCACCAGGATTTATTGATCCACATATTCATATAGAATCTGCCTACGTTGGACCAGAAGAGTTTGGCCGTTTAATAACGCCGCATGGGACAACAACGGTCATGGCAGATCCACATGAAATTGTGAATGTAGCGGGCCTAGTTGGACTCGACTATATGATTAATGCAGCTAAAGAAACAGCCCTTAATATCCAATACATGCTGCCTTCATGCGTTCCAGCAACAAAAATGGAAAATTCTGGAGCGGTTATTTCGGCCAAAGACATGATTAAACCACTCACGAATAATGAGACAAGTGGCTTAGCTGAATTTATGGATTTCCCTGGTGTGATTAATGCTGAGAGTGATATTTTAGATAAATTACTGGTCGCAAAAAATTTAAATAAACGAATTGATGGGCATAGTCCTCAAGTTTATGACAAAGATTTAAATGCCTATATTGCCGCAGGAATTCAAAATGATCATGAATGCTCAACCCTTGAAGAAATGCAAAATCGATTAAGCCGTGGTATGTACGTCTTCCTACGTGAAGGATCTGTCACGCATAATTTAAGAACACTATTAAAAGGTGTCACAACCACTAATTCTAGAAGGGCCATTCTATGTGGAGATGATGTCCAAGCGAAAACAATTATTGAAAAGGGTCATTTAGATAATAGTTTGAAAATTTGTATCGAAGAAGGTATAGATCCTTTAGTTGCCATTCAAATGGCGACACTTAATACCGCTGAGTGTTGTGAGCTTAAAGATAGAGGTGCTATTGCACCTGGACTTAGAGCAGACTTAACAATTATTAGTGATTTAACGGATATGCTAATTTCAAGTGTCTATATTGCTGGTGAAAAAGTTGCTGAAGAGGGAAAATATTTACTAGAAACTAAAAGCTATACAATTGATAGTGTCCAATCGTCAGTCCATTTAGCTAACTTTAGTCAAGAAAAATTAGTTCTGCCTCTAACAAGTAATAGAGTTCATGCAATTGAAGTAATTCCTAACGAAGCAATTACAATAGATAGAGAAATTAATGTTAGTCGTGATGAACTAGGTAATTTTATCTACGATTCAAGTATTCCAGTTTCTAAAATTTCAGTTATTGAACGGCACCATGAAACGGGAAATATTTTCACGGGTGTCTTGAAAGATTACGGTATTAAACATGGGGCAATTGCTATTTCTATTGCACATGATTCACATAATTTAATTACAACAGGAACTAATGATCAAGATATGGCGTTGGCAATTGAGACTTTGAAAGATATTCAAGGTGGGATGGTCCTGACAAAAGATAACAAAGTTTTAATATCAATTCCATTGCCAATTGGCGGATTGATGAGTGACCAATCTGGAGAATGGATATCAGAACAGCTTGAACTATTTAATAAAGTTGCTTATAGAGAGCTCGGCATTAATGATACGGTGGATCCTGTGATGACATTAAGCTTTATGTCGTTAGCGGTGATACCGGAATTGAAAATAACTGATATGGGTTTAATTAATATCAATGAATTTAAATTTGAAGATGTTAGTGTGTAAGTCTGTTAAATCAATGATGAACGGTTGCCTTTATATTAAAATTATTGATAATTAGTTTTATTTAAAAAATGAAAGTTTTATCTGATGATTAAATGTGCTAAAATGTACCTGTATTAAAAAATGCAATACAGACGTATTGTAATTTATCTAGGAGGACTTCAAATGTCATTAGTAAATGGTACAAGTATGTTTAACGCTGCTCGTGAAGGTCATTACGCTGTTGGTGCTTTTAACACAAACAACTTAGAATGGACTCGCGGTATTCTTGCTGCAGCCCAAGAAAAAGGTGTTCCAGTTTTAATCCAAACATCAATGGGTGCTGCAAAATATATGGGTGGATATGAATTAGCTTTACACCTTGTTCAAGACACTATTAAATCAATGGGTATCACTGTTCCCGTTGTTATGCATTTAGATCATGGTGATTTTGAAGCTGCTAAAGAATGTATCGAAGTTGGTTACAACTCAGTTATGTTTGATGGTCATGATTTACCATTTGCAGAAAACTTAGAAAAAACAAAAGAAATCGTTGCTTTAGCACATGCTAAAGGTATCTCAGTTGAAGCAGAAGTTGGTTCAATTGGTGGAGAAGAAGATGGAATTGTCGGAGCTGGTGAATTAGCTGACGTTAACGAAGCTAAAGAACTTGCTGCAACAGGAATCGACTACTTAGCTTGTGGAATTGGTAATATTCATGGCCAATACCCAGCTAACTGGACTGGTTTAAACTTCGATCGCTTAGCTGAATTAGCTGCTGTAATCGAACAACCACTTGTATTACATGGTGGTTCAGGTATTCCTAAAGACCAAATCCAAAAAGCTATTAAAATGGGTGTTTCAAAAATCAACGTTAATACTGAATGTCAATTAGTATTCGCTGCTGCTACTCGTAAATATATTGAAGAAGGTAAAGACCAACAAGGTAAAGGTTATGACCCTCGTAAATTATTTGCACCAGGTACAAAAGCAATCACTGATCTTGTTGAAGATCGTATTGAATGGTTCGGTACAAGCGCAGCTAAATAATTTATTATTTAGTTCTTTCAAAAAGAGTTTTCAAAATCGTTATGATTTTGGAAACTCTTTTTTTGTGTCTTGAGAATTGAATGGTCATGGAATTATTAATAAAAGCTAGTTTAATTGGTTATTTGTAAACGTTTGCAATATAATGGAGAAGTACCTAAAACAGACAGAAAAGGGGATACTATGAAAAAAATAATTAATGATCCAAAAAATATTGTAAGTGAAATGGTTAATGGGTTAGTTAAGGCTTATCCACAATACCTACGTAAAATTGATAGTACGGAAGCTATGGTTAGAAGTGATGTGGCATCGATGGAAGATAAAGTTGGACTCATTAGTGGTGGTGGAAGTGGACATGAACCTGCCCATGCTGGTTTTGTAGGTCCCGGTATGTTGTCAGGTGCAGTTGCTGGACAAGTTTTTACTTCACCCACGCCAGACCAAATTTATGAAGCAATCAAAGCTGCTAATCACGGTAAAGGTGTTTTCTGTATTGTGAAAAATTACTCCGGCGATGTCATGAATTTTGATATGGCCAAAGAATTTGCTGAAATAGATGAAATTAAAGTGAAATCAATTGTTGTAGATGATGATATTGCAGTTGAAGATAGTCTATATACACAAGGAAAACGTGGTGTTGCGGGAACAGTGTTCATGCATAAAATATTGGGTGCTGCTGCAGATCAAGGAGCTACATTAGATGAAATAGATGAACTTGCTAAAAAAGTGATGCCAAATATTAAAACAATTGCGATTGCATTGAGTGGTGCGACCGTCCCAGAAGTTGGTAAACCAGGATTTGAACTTGCAGATGATGAAGTTGAATATGGCGTAGGAATTCATGGTGAACCCGGATATCGTCGTGAAAAATTAAAACCTTCTAAGGAATTGGTTGAAGAGTTACTAAGTAAACTAAAAGTTGCATTTGATATGAAATCTGATGATAAATATGCCGTTTTAGTTAACGGATTAGGAGCAACACCGTTAATGGAACAATATATTTTTATGAACGATACGCTTGATCAATTAAATAATAAAAAAGTCGATGTCGCATTTACAAAGGTCGGTAATTATATGACATCATTAGATATGGCTGGAATTTCTTTGACATTATTTAAAATTGAAGATGATAAATGGCTTTCTTATTTAAATTATACGGTAGATACAATCGCTTGGTAAGAGGAGATAATAAAATGCTAACAATTGAAAATACAACAGAATGGTTCCAGATTTTTTCAGAGAAAATAAGTGAAAATAAAGCTTATTTGAGTGAGCTAGATACACCAATTGGTGATGGAGACCACGGAAATAATATGGCTCGTGGTGCCGAAACAATTCAAGATTTATTAAAAAATCAAAAATTTGAATCCTTATCAGACTTATTTAAAAGTGTCGCAATGGCCTTTATTAAATCTGTTGGTGGTGCTTCTGGGCCACTTTATGGAACGGCTTTTATTGAAATGTCTAAATTAAGTAAAGAAACAAATGATCCAGCTAAATTAATAGCTGCGGGACTAGATGGTATTAAAAGACGCGGTGATTCAGATGTTGGAGCTAAAACCATGATTGATGTTTGGAATCCAGTTTTAGGGGATATTAAAATGAAGCAAATAACAGTTGAAAAAATACAAGCAGATGTTGAAGCAACCAAAGAGCTTGTTGCAACAAAGGGACGTGCATCATATCTCGGAGAACGTTCTGTCGGTCATGTTGATCCAGGAGCTATGTCGAGTGGCTATTTATTTGAGGCATTACTGGAAACGGGGGTGCTAGTATGACATATGGGGTTGTAATTGTATCGCATGTTCCTGAAATTGCAGAAGGTATCAAGCGACTATTAGATCAAGTTGCAGCAAGTGTCTCAATCACAACAGCTGGTGGGACTGATGATAACGGAGTTGGTACATCATTTGATAAAATCCAAGCAGCTTTTGACGAAAATAGTGCCGATGAGTTGTTAGCTTTTTATGATTTAGGAAGTGCTAAGATGAATTTAAATATGGTCATGGAATTCACAGATAAAAAAGTTCATCTGTACGATACAGCTTTAATCGAAAGTGCTTATACTGCTGCATCTCTTTTAGAGGCTGATGTTAAATTAGCTGATATTGAGGTTCAACTTGAAGCGTTAAAAATTAAATAGCGTAAAAAAATAACGTTAATCTTAATGATTAACGTTATTTTAGTTAGTCTATAAAGCTAAAGTAATTGCGATAAAGGCCAGTAATGCAGGTAATCCTTGTACTAAAATTATTTTTTTTGCAGATGTTAAACTACCAAAAACAGCAGCAATAAAAACAAATCCTGTAAAAAGCAACAACATTGATTTAAGCGCAGCACCAGTTAGAATGAAAAGTACAATCATTAGACCGATACTAATAAAACCATTGTATAGCCCTTGATTAGCCATTAATACTTTTGATTCTTTCTGATTTAAAAATTCTGGTCTTAATTCAAAGGCTTTTTGAGCGATTGAACTAGTTGAGAAAAATAGTTCAAGAATCATAATAAATAAGTGTTCAAGTGCAACAATCCAAGATAATATAAGTGCAATTAACATAGAAATCTCCCCTTAATCGTTATGGATATAGTATAACGTAATGTAATTGGTAGCACAATCAATCGATTTAATCGCTTACAATGAGAATGCTTTAATATTCAAAAAAAAGACTTATGACAGTGAGTTATTTTGTGTAACATTATATTTTATTAAAGTTATTAAGGAGAATGATATATGCCAACAAATGCAAAAGAAGGAATTATTTTTACAACATTAATGTGCTCGATGATGGTTTTCGTTATGAGTGCATACAATTTATTATTAGTCGGAAAACTAGGTCTTGTGACGTTATTACTTGGATTCATTCCTGGTTTTATTGTTGCTTTTATCTTAGATGTTTTAGTTGTCGGTAAAATTGCGATGGCAATTGCTGATAAGTTACCTCTTAATCATGATAAAATGTGGCAAATGATTCTCGCAATCTCAGGAATGATGATTTGTGGAATGGTCGCTTTTATGTCACTTTATGGGTTACTTATTGAAGGTGGTATGCCTGCTCATTTCTGGTCTGCTTATCTTTCTACTGTTGGACACAATATTATTGTTGCGGTACCGTTACAACTAATTATTGTTGGACCAATTTCAAGAAAAATTTTAAGCATGATTCATGCAAAAGATGAAGCTAAAAGAGTCACACAATAATCGTTTATATTTATAGAAGATTCACCAGTAAAATGGTGAATCTTCTTTTAGTAAAGGCTTGTATTGGAATGACATCGCCTAAAGGGGTTATAATGTAGTTGTTCATTTGAAATAACTTTGACTATAACTTCAAAATACAAAGGAGATTATATTTATGAAAGATTTTCAATTTAAAAATACAACTGATATTCGATTTGGTTCAGATCGTATCGAAACAGAATTACATGATGCGGTTGCACAATTTGGTCCCAATGTATTATTAACATATGGTGGTGGATCAATTAAACGTTCAGGTTTATATGACAAAGTAAAGAAAATTTTGAGTGATTTAAATGTTGTTGAATTAGCAGGAATCGAACCAAACCCTAAAGTGGGTTCAGTTCGTGAAGGTCAAAAGTTAGCTAAAGAAAATAAAATTGATGTTATTTTAGCTGTCGGTGGTGGTTCTGTTGTTGATGCTTCAAAAATGATTGCTTCAGCAGCATTTTATGAAGGAGATCCTTGGGATTTATCATTAGACCCCTCAAAACGTTTCAAAATTGATCAATTACCTTTTGTCGATATTTTAACGTTAGCAGCTACTGGTACTGAAATGAATGCTGGATCAGTTATCTCAAATCCAGAAACAAATGAAAAAATAGGTAGTTTTGGTCCCAAAACACCAGCTGTTTCATTCTTGGATCCAGCATTAACAATGAGTGTTTCAAAATGGCAGACTGCTGCTGGTTCAATTGATATTTTCTCTCATTTGACAGAGCAATACTTTGATAAAGAAAAAAATAATGATGTTTCTGACGGTATGATTGAAGGTATCATGCGAACAGTTATTAAATGGGCACCAATTGCAGTTGCGGAACCTGATAACTATGATGCTCGTGCTAATTTAATGTGGTCATCAACAATGGCATTAAATGGTATTATGCGATTAGGTTATCAAGATGGCTGGACATCCCATTCTATTGAACATGAGTTATCAGCGTACTACGATATTACTCATGGTGTTGGGCTAGGTATTATAACACCTCGTTGGATGAAATTCGTTTTATCTGCGGATACGGTTTCTAAGTTTGCTAAATTTGGTCGCAATGTTTGGCATATTCAAGATGATGATGACCAAGTCGTTGCTGATAAAGCTATTCAATCAGTTTATGACTGGGTTAAATCGTTAGGTGTACCAACAACGTTACCCGGTGTTGACATCAATGAAGAAACAAACTTTAAAGTAATGGCTGAATCAGCTGTTAGAGTTGGAAAATTAGATAGTGCTGTTTATGTTGATATGTCAGTAAATGATGTTATTGATTTATACAAAGCTTCAATGACAACTGAAAGTTTCGAATAAAGTAGTAAAAGCATCTCTGTTTAGAGATGCTTTTTTTGTGCCATAAATCGAAAATTTGTTTTATGATATAAAATTCGGTATGCTAAATAGTAAGGGGTTACAAATTTAGAACAGAAAGAGGGCCTTTATGATAAATAGGATGAAACCACAAGTTATTCAATTTTTATTAATGTTAATTGGGTTAGAAATGATTGCAATAAGTATTAATTTTTTCTACGCACCACAAGAAGTTGCGGTTGGTGGTGCAACTGGTATTGCAATCCTTTTAGAAACAGCTTTTAATTGGAACGTTTCGATTGTATTATTGAGCATTAACATGGCGCTATTGATCTTGGCTTATTTTATGTTAGAGCGTTCAACGACTAAAAAAATTATGATTGGTAGTTTTGTATTACCGTTATTTTTAGCGATTACGCCTCAAATAAATATTGTCGAGGATAGATTATTAGCTGTTATTGTCGGTGGCGCAGTTTTTGCGGTGGGAATATCAATTCTCTATCGAATTGATGCATCCAGTGGTGGAACAACGGTTCCACCACTAATAATCAAAAAATATTTCAATATTAAACCTGCAACCAGTCTATTAATAATTGATGGTATTGTGTGTTTTTTCAATATATTTGTCTCGGGTTCTGAAGCATTTATTTTAGCGATTTTTTCTTTAATAATCACGTATTTAATTATGAATTATATTGAAACGGGATTGGACCGTAAAAAAGTTTTATATGTGATGAGTACAGAAGAGGGATTAAAAAAATTAAAAGAAGATATTAATACAACTATAGATAGAGGTCTAACAATCTTTGATGCTAAAGGTGGTTATTCAGGTGAAAGCAAAGAAATGTTGATGATTATTGTTGAAAATCAAAATTATCAACAAATGTTAAATAAGGTGCATACGATTGATCCAAATGCATTTATCATCGTATATAATATCGCAGAAGTTCATGGCGCAAATTTGTCTGGGATTGAATAGGAGATTTTGACATGTACTTAATGAATTGGTTTAATGGCACGGATTATTTTTGGCTAGGGATGACTGATAAAGGATTGAGTTTTGTTGGGTCGCCTAATGGGTTAAGAAGTGAAATTGAAATATTTTATCCAAGAACTAAATTCGAAGAGAATGACAAGATTTTTAAAAGTATAATTGAAGAACTACAAGCCTATTTTGACCATGAAATTCAAAAATTTACGATCCCCGTTGATTTTAATTTGAGTGGGACGATGCTGCAAAAAGAAATTTGGGGACAACTTCAACTTATTCCATACGGTGAAACGAGAACGTATTCTGAGTTAGCTTTAGAAGTTGATTATCCTAAAGCAATTCGCGCTGTTGCTAGTGCAGTTGGTCGTAATCCTATATTAATTGTAATACCTTGTCATCGTATTTTAAGAAAAGATGGCAGCTTAGGGGGTTATCGCGGTGGGATTAATATGAAAAAGCAACTACTAGAAATAGAACGCAAATAAAAAACCGACATTACAAGGGGAGGCAATGTCGGAAAAGGGTAAGGGTGATTAACTTCGGGGAAAGTTGATCATCTTATTTAATTTATTCGGGGAAATAAATTAAAATTAAAAGTTATTAATTAAGGTATGAAGTTATTCTAACAAGTAAATGTGAAGAAAATATGACGTTAAAAAGAAAAACTATAAATGTAAAAAAAACACCACTACTTTTAAAAGTAGTGGTGAGAAAATACTAATCTATTCGAGACTCTGGGGGGAGTAGGTTAGATCTAGATGAAAAATTAAACTAAAATATAATCGTATTTTTTTATAGTAGAATTAAGTTACACACAAAGTATCTTGTGTGTATATTTATAGTATACGGCTTTATTTATTAAAACATAGGCATGTGACAGTTTTGTTAGTTTACAATTAACATTGTAAGGTGATATGAAATTTGATTTGGAGGAAGGTATTTTGAATTTTATAGAGAAAGTGAAAATGACCAAAACGGTTTTAGTTGAGTGGAATACGCCAAGCACGCTTAATCTGGATAATTTTTTTAAAGGTGCTAGCGCACTAATGAAATTAGATATTGACGCATTATCAATTACGGATAATCCTTTAGGGATGCCCCGCGTTTCAAATATATTATTGGGATATAAACTTAGTGAAAAACAGATTCCAGTAATCCTACATTTAACAACACGGGATTACAACTTAGTCGGATTAGAATCTAAATTAATGGGATTAAGTGCTGTTGGTTTAAATAATTTAATGATTATTAAAGGGAATCCTACAAAAATACAAGGTGCCACAAATGTCTATGATTTAACATCGCAACAATTAATTACAACAATTAAAAAAATGAATCAAGGAATATCGCCATCTAATCGTGAATTAAATAGTAAATCACAATTTAAAGTTGGTGGGGCATTTAATATTAATGCGATAAATTTAGATTTTGAATTTGAAGATATTAATCGAAAAATTCATTCAGGAGTAGATTATATTATCACGCAACCGGTATTTGATATGACAAATGTTCAGCGATTAAAAGATTGGATCACCATTAATGAAGTGGCTATACCTATTTTTATCAGTGTAATGCCGATACTTTCATTTGAGCGTGCTCAATTTATTCAAGATAACGTTCAGGGTATTGAACTACCAAATAAGTTTATGGCAGAATTGAAACAAGCGGCGTTGCAAAATGATGAACGTAAGGTCGGTATTGCAGCTTCGCAAAATTTAATTGAATCGTTATCAAACCTTTTTAATGGTGTTCATATAGTGACGCCAGGTTCAGACTATCAAGCAATCATTGAAATTATGCAAGGCCAATAAAAAAAATCCACTACCTGGGAGAGGTAATGGATTAAAAGGAGTAGGGATAATTAATATTCGGGAAGAAATTAATTATCATTTTAATTTGTTTGGGAGAACAAATTAAAGTTAAAAGTTATTTAATTAAGGTATGTTTATATAATAACAAGTAATTATGAAGAAAGTGTGACGAAATTATGTTAAATAAAAGAGAATAAAGAAGTTAGGTATATTTAGCGTATAAGCATTGATAAAGTTAGGTTTTGAAAGAGTAAATACTTATTTTTAGGCAAAAAAAAACGACATCGTAACATAAGTTACAGTGTCGAAAAGGGTAAAACAGTCAAAATCAATTGGGGGATTGATTTTGGTATTCAGTCCTTGGGGGAGGTACTGAATAAGTTTTATTGATTAGGTTACTCATTTAATATAACAAGTATATACCGAAAATGCAAGGGGTAAATTAAATAAAATTAAAAATAAAATTATTAATACCAATTTATCACTTTTCGCGGTAACATATTAATAGAATTAAATTAAATTGGCCTTTTTAATCGTATTGGGTAAGTGGTCAAGTGAAGCTGGGGATTTTTTTATGTATATGGAAGATTTTTTAGATGGGCAGGAAAGAACTTTTAACCAAATACTAGAACTATTACAAACACATGGTGGTTATTTAAGTAAGAAAAAATTAATGGAATTACTCCAAATATCTGGTAATTCTTTACGAATGTACCTAAAAAATATTGAAATAACGCTTGAGGAAGCTACCGCTTCAGGTCATGTTCATTTTGAAGTGAGCGCTAATAACGTTGAATTTGAAGTAGATGGTACGACAAATTTATCGAATATTAGTACTGATTTTTTAAGAGAATCGTATAAATACAAAATAATAATGTATTTGTATGCGAATGAAACATTGAATTTAATTGATCTTGAGAACGAATTACATATCAGTGGGTCGTCAATAACAAGGTGAATTAAAGAATTAAATGAAACGTTAGCAGGATTTGATCTAAAAATTAAAAATCGACGATTAGTTGGGACTAAAATTCAACTGAATTATTTTTATTACCTTTTTTTCATTAGGGTGGTTCCATTCACTGATCGCGAAGAACTCTTATCTAGAAATGAGACGATTAACGATTACGTTAATGTTTTAGATGAACAATATGACTTAGGATGGAAAGACGACGAGAAACTTAGAGTTTTTCTATGGCTTAAAATTTATATTCGAATTAATTCATATAAAGAGCAACATGTTCAGACATTAACGCCTATTTCTCGTGAATTAATCAAAAATAATCTCGCATACAGTAAAGTTAAATTAAGTCTTTTTAGATTTTTAAAAAAATATTCACTTTCCTTTTCTGAAGAAGATGCTGTTGGGTTCTATTACTTTTTAATTGGATTTGATTTAATTAAAAACGATTCTGAATTATATGTTCAAATTAAAGATGACGATATTGATAAAAAAACACCCATCAATAGTGCAATTAGTCTTTTTTGGAGTGATATTGAGAAATATACTTACTTCAAACGGGATTCAAAAATTTCTTATAATTTATTTAATTCATACAGCAAATTAGCCATATTTAAAGGTGAAAGTTTTAGTTATAATCGAACAATTATGGAATTTAATCGTAAATCATTAGAACGAGAAGACTTTTCGCAGATCATTCAAAAATTATTGACGGCGTATCAATCTGTTACACAGTTCGATGGCTTAAATTCGCCAGATGATTTATATTATCTACAAAATCAGTATTTATATATCTTGAATATTTTAAACTTCGAGTTTGATGACGTTTTAAAAATTGGCTTATTAATTAATCGTGATCCAATTATGGAAAAACTAACCGTAATCATTATGGAACGTGTTTTAAGCAGCGTTTTAAACGCTCAAGTAGAAATTTATCAAGAAGGTAAAGAATATGATTTAATTGTGACAAATAGGATGGGTGTTAACCAAGATCAATTTAATTCACCATTATATGTGATGTCAGAAATTGGTGTTAGTTCAGATCAAGTTATTACTGATGTCGTAAATGAAATTTTAGAAATTGATAAGGTTAGAAAAATTAACACGCAAAGCTTGGAGGAAAAATAATGAAGTATGTCATTATCGGCGGAACGCACGCAGGGATAGCTGCCGCTAGAACAATTTCAAAATCAGATCCAAATGCCGAAGTAATTATTATGGAAATGAAAGATAGCGTTAGCTATATCTCATCTGGAATTAATTTGTTATTTGATGGGGTTATTGATAACTTAGAAGAAGCGAGTTATGCGACACCTGCTGCGTTAGAGTCTGAAGGTATTAAATTGATGCTTGGTACTGAAGTGTTGCACGTTAGTACGGAGGATAAACGTTTATACTTTGTTAATGCAGATAAACAATACAGTTACAGCAACTATGACAAATTAATTTTAGCTAATGGGTCTAAGGTTGTTAAACCACATATTAAAGGGATAGATAATGAAAATGTTGTTTTTTATAAAAATTTAGAAGAATCAAAAAAGGCTATGGAACAGTTGTGCCCAACTAATAGGCGTATTTTAATTGTTGGTGCAGGATTAGTGGGGCTTGCATTAGCTAGCTCAATTTATGAGGGACGTAAAGGCGAAAAAGTTGATGTTACAGTAGTTGAAGCTATGGGAGGTGTTTTGACACGGTACGTAGATCAAGAAATTGGTAATCGGATAATTGATGATTTAAGAGAAAAAGGGATAAAGATTGTATTAAAAAATGATGTTCATGCTATTAATGTGGATGAGAATAACAAAATAGTTAGCGTTTCGACAACTGACCAAGAAATCGCCTGTGATTTAGTCGTTTTTTCGGTTGGATTAAAACCTAACAATGATTTTTTGAGAGACGCTGTTGAACTTAATCAAAATAATACCATTAAAATCAATGATTACATGCAGACAAGTGATAAAGACATCTATGCAGCAGGTGATAATGCCGGATTTAAACAAACTGTCAGCCAACGTCGAGAGTATCAACCTCTTGTTAATAACGCTATTAAAGGTGCAATTGTGGCGGCGTATAACTGTACGGGTCTATTTAGTCCTGTTAAAGTTGAAACGACGCAAGGAACAGCGGGGATGAACTTATTCGGTCATTATTTAGCAACGACAGGTGTCACTGAAGAAAACGCACCATATATCGGATTGGATGTTCTATCCAATACAATTGAAAATAAGATTCAATATGATTACGTTAAAAATGGTTCCAAAATACTTATAAAAGTTGTGTACAGGAAAGATACTGAAGTCATTGTTGGTGCACAAATTTATTCGAAACATGATATTTTAGATATGATTAATATCATGTCAGTAGCTATTAATATGCAAATGACGATGGCTAAATTATCATCAATGGATTTTTATTTTAATCCTGAATACAATAAAGCGTTAAATACTTTAAATGAAGTTGCCCTTACGAGAAGGACAAAAGACCGTCATATCAGTAAATAAGCTGTAAATGTCAAAATTTGCGAGTTAACCCTCAAATATTAATATTTTTTATGGGGAATTACATGGCATAATAAGTCTTGTAAATAAATGATTCAAAGAGTTTATTGATTAGGACACAGAATATCGAAGAGAAAATTTAGTGTGGGGACGCTTGTTTTCTAAAAAGTTGGTTGCTTAATATAATTAAGCAACTTTTTTTTTGTCTAAAAAATAAAATTGGTATAGATGTTTAATTTATTTTCTAAAGCCTTGTATACACGTTTTTCACTTGATTTGTATTTGATTTGAATTTTTTTGGTCTAACCTGTATGATAGTTTTTATAAGAAAAAAAGGGGATAAAAAATGAAAAGTTATTTACAGAGAATGGGACGTTCGTTAATGTTGCCTATCGCAGTACTACCGGCAGCAGCATTACTGGTTGGAATTGGAACTTGGTTGCCACAAGATTGGTTTGCGGCGGCATTTATGCAGGCCGGCGGAAACGCAATTCTAGGTAATCTAGCATTATTATTTGCTGCTGGTTTAGCTTTAGGAATGTCGACTAACAAGGATGGCGCAGCTGCGTTAGCTGGTGTTGTTGCATTTGAAATTCCAGTTAAAATGTTGGAACCGACTTCGGTTGCGGCTTTATTAGGAGTAAAAGTAACAGATGTTGATCCTGCATTTAGTTCTATCAGTAGTAATGTGTTTATTGGGATTATTGCCGGATTAATTGCGGCAGCAATGTATAATCGTTTCCATAGTGTGAAGTTACCAATGGCTATTTCATTCTTTAGTGGGAAACGATTAGTACCCATTATGTCAGCATTGGTAATGATTTTTGTTACCTTAGCTTTATTATTTGCATGGCCAGTTGTTTATGCTTGGTTAGTTGCATTTGGTAAGTTTATGGTTGGACTTGGATGGGTTGGAGCTGGTTTATACGGATTCTTCAACCGGCTTTTAATTCCAACCGGATTACATCAAGCGTTGAATTCAGTATTTTGGTTCGACGTTGCTAAAATTAATGATATCGGGAACTTTTGGAGTAATACAGGAATTAAAGGAACTACAGGTATGTACATGGCAGGATTTTTCCCAATCATGATGTTTGGGCTACCAGCTGGTGCGTATGCCATTTATCGAAATGCTTTACCTGAACGTAAAAAAGAAGTTGGCTCATTGATGCTAGCTGGTGCATTTGCATCATTTTTCACAGGCGTGAGTGAACCTTTAGAATTTTCATTTATGTTCGTTGCATGGCCTTTATACGTCATTCATGCGGCATTAACCGGGTTATCTTTAGCTTTTGCCGCATTTATGCACTGGACAGCTGGATTTACATTTAGTGCGGGCTTAGTTGATTACGTCTTGAGTATACGTGTACCAATGGCTAATATGCCACTAATGCTGTTGGTACAAGGTGTTGTGATGGCAATTATTTATTACACACTATTCAATTTTGCCATTAAGAAATTTAACTTAATGACACCAGGTCGCGAACCAATTACTGAAGATATTCAACTATCGCCTGAATTAGGGGATGACAAATATGCACGACAAGCTCAAATTGTTTACGCTGCTATTGGTGGTAAAGATAATTTAACAGTCGTTGATAATTGTACAACCCGTCTTCGTCTACAAGTTAAAGATACAAGCCATATTAATGAAGATGCACTTAAAGCATCAGGTGCTGCTGGGTTTAAAGTTATCGATAAAACAAATATTCAAGTCGTTATTGGAACTGAAGTTCAATTTGTTGCTGACGAGCTTGGTAAGTTATATGAGTCAAAGGCTGATTCTATTTCATTAAGTAATGAAAAGTTACAGGCTGAGACGGATAAATCAAGCGCTACAGCTAATCATAATGATTCAACGGTTATTGGTAGTGAAACGTTTTATACGGTTGCAGAGGGCGAATTAATGTCTATTTCGGATGTTAAAGATGCTACCTTTGCTGAAAAAATGTTGGGTGATGGTTATGCAGTCGAACCAGCTAATGGCGAAATTTATACACCGGTTGCTGGTAAAGTAGCAAGTATCTTTCCAACGAAACATGCAATTAGTATCACGACTGAAACGGGATTAGAAGTCCTATTACACATGGGAATTGATACCGTTCAATTAGAAGGTAAACCTTTTGAAGTGACTATTTCTGAAGGCGAAACTCTTAAACCAGGTGACTTAGTTGCGCGAGTTGATTTAAACGCAATTAAAGCTGCTGGTAAGGAAACAACGATGATGGTCGTTTTAACGAATATGGATAAAGTGTCTAATATAACGTTTGATCATTTGAATGAGACAGTTAAAGCCAATGAAGTTTCGGCAATTGTTCAAACTAAATAAGAATAAATGAAGCAGGCCAAAACTTTTGGTCTGCTTTTTTGGTATAGGTAGCTGGTTTATAAAAAAGCTTATATATAATAATATGACTCATTTAATAAGTTGTAATTGGTATTGGCAAACCGGCATGGTATAGTGACTGTAAGCGCATCATAAAATGAAGGAGGCCATTTAAATGAATCCCTATTATTTAACGTTATTGGAAAAAAGATTTCCGACTAAACAAAGTATTGTCACTGAAATTATTAATTTAGAGGCCATTCTTAATCTACCCAAAGGAACGGAGCATTTTGTTAGTGATGTTCACGGTGAATATAACGCATTTCAACATGTTTTAAGAAATGGTTCAGGAAATGTTAAACAAAAAATTCAAGAAATTTTTGAAGGCCGTTTGACTGAAGAGAGTATACAGGACTTTGCAATCTTAATTTATTATCCAGAAGAAAAACTAATTGCTAAAAAACAACAATTCACTTCACAACCTGAATTGGAGCAGTGGTATTTAGATACCATTGCCAGAATGATAGAGTTGTTACAAAAGACAGCAACAAAATATTCCCGTTCGAAGGTACGAAAGGCACTATCACCTGATTTTATGTATATAACAGAGGAATTATTATATAGTAATTCCAATGAACTTGATCAAAAAGATTATTATAATCGTATAATAGAAAATTTAATTAAATTAAATCAAGCAGAAGCATTTTTAACGGCTACAGCGTATACGATTCAAAGGTTAATCGTTGACCATTTACACGTAATTGGGGATATTTTTGATCGTGGTCCTGCGCCAGATAAAATTATGAAGACACTTCTTGATTATCATTCAGTTGACATTCAATGGGGAAATCATGATATTTTATGGTTAGGTGGTGCTGCTGGCTCGCCTTTATGTATCGCTAATTTATTGCGAATTTGTGCTAGATATAATAATTTAGCTATTGTTGAAGATGCATATGGGATTAATTTACGCCATTTAGCAACATTTGCCGATAAAACGTATCAAGATAATCCAGCATTTTCACCGAAAGTTAATTCAGCACAAGAAAAAATCAAAGAAGACGAACGACTTTTAATGACCAAAATACACCAGGCAATCGCTATTATTCAATTTAAATTAGAAGGACAGATTATTAAAAGACGTCCTGATTTTGATATGGCAAATCGTGCGATTTTAGAAAAGATTTGGAACAAAGGGTCAAAAATAGAAATCGATGGGAAACATTATTCACTACAAGATACTTGTTTTCAAACAGTTGATTGGGCAGATCCGTATAAATTAACAGATGATGAGTCAGAAATAATGGATAAATTAGTAGAATCATTTATCCATGCGACTAAATTACGAGAACATCTAGATTTTATGATGGCACGTGGTAGTATGTTTAAACGATATAATGGGAACTTGTTAGTTCACGGCTGTATTCCAGTTACACAAGAAGGTAAATTGGAGGGCTTTGAGCTAAAAGGGAAAGCATATGCAGGACCAGAATTATTAGCTTTTTTTGAAGATAATTTACGTAAAAGCTATGCTAAACCTAAAAAATCTACTGACCTTGAAACTGATTTACTTTGGTATTTATGGCAAGGACCCAAATCGCCTTTATTTGGGAAACATGCGATGAAAACTTTTGAACGTTACTTTATTAATGATGAAGAAGTTCAAGTTGAGATACCAAATGCGTATTACAAATTACGACATGATGAAGCATTTTGTCGTCATATATTAGAAGAATTCGGGCTTAATCCAGATAACGGTAAAATAATTAATGGGCATACACCAGTTAAGCGTGGGCACAAGCCGGTTATGGCCAATAAAAAGATGATTGTGATTGATGGTGGTTTCTCAAAAGCTTACCAATCAACTACTGGAATTGGTGGATATACGCTGCTCTCTAATTCATATGGCTTACAATTAGTTGCTCACCAACCCTTTACGTCTAAGTGGGATTCAATTGAAAATGGGACAGATATTATTTCAGTGAAACGAATTATTGATAGTGAAGTTAAAAGACAAACAATTGCTGAAACTGATATGGGAAAAGAACTTGCTAGTCGTGTTGTAGAATTAAAAAAATATTTACAGAGTAAATAAAAAATCTTACTGAAAAGTAAGATTTTTTATTTAGGTTATGATTTTCTGTGTAAAAGGAGAAAAGTAAGCCAGCAAATATTAGTGTGTAAATGTAAAAAAGATTGCGGTATACTAGTGGTAAGCGTTTTCTTTTAGCGTGTAAGGGAGTAGTGATAACTTGGGAGATCGAAAAAATGATATTTATAATCTTTTAAAAAATAAGGAAATAGCGATGGATGCGACACAGATTGCAGACGAGCTTAATTGCAATCGCGCAAATGTGAGTCGTTATTTGAATGATTTATATAAAAATGGTGACGTTACAAAAAGTGATGGGCGCCCTGTTCTCTATCAGTGGGCATCACTTGAAGAAAAAGAAACACGTCAAAAAGAAATTAATGATAAAAGTGTTAAAGAGATGAGTTTCAAAAAGTTAATCGGGTCTAATGATTCATTAAAGGTTATGATCCAACAAGCCGAAGCAGCCATTTTATATCCACCAAGAGGACTACACACAATTATTTTTGGTGAAACGGGAACGGGTAAATCTTTGTTTGCTGAATGTATGTATCAGTTTGCATTAGAATCAGAAATGGTGAAGGCTGATGCGCCTTTTATCCGGTTTAATTGTGCGGATTATGCGAATAATCCACAGTTACTTTTTGCGCATATATTTGGTGTTAAAAAAGGGGCCTACACAGGTGCTGATCAAGATAAAAAAGGATTAATGGATAAAGCTAACGGTGGTATTTTATTCTTAGATGAAATTCATCGATTACCTCCTGAGGGACAAGAAATGCTCTTTACCTTTATTGATAAGGGGTTTTATCGGCCTTTAGGAGAGTCTTCAATTACTAAAGAAGCGAGTGTACAGATTATTGGGGCAACGACTGAAACGTCAGAAAATTTTTTGAGCACATTTAATCGACGTATTCCAATGGCAATTACATTACCGCCTATCTCAAAACGAACAATTGATGAACGTTATGGGATAGTCATGAATTTTTTTGAACAAGAAGTCGGTAGATTGAGCCAAGATATTATTGTTGAGCGAGATGCGATGCTTGCATTAATGTTATACGAGCCTGAAGCAAATATTGGTCAAATTCAGAGGGATATTAAAGTTGTTTGTGCAAAGGCCTTCTTGTATTTTAGAACGCATGAAACGGCTTCGTTATATATCAGATTAAAAGACTTACCATTGAATGTTCAAAAAGGACGTTTGGAAGGTAAATCCAAATATAAAAAAATTGATGTCTTAATGGAACGTTTAGCGAAACGAACAAATGAAAAAAATACAAAAGTTGTGACTTTTAAAAATAGCGAAACGGTAGAAAAAAACGATCAAAAACCAACGGTTTATGAAACAATTGATAAAAAAGTGAGTGAAACTGATAAACAGAATTTTAAATCACTAAATCTTAAAACGTTAATCGATTCAGATGATAAAGGTTATTTTAAAGATTACATTGAACAATTATCGGGTGAAGGCGTTCGAAAAGAGTTACTACCAGATGATATTTGGACGGTTACCAATGAAGTTTATGACTTAGCCCAGAATAAATTAGGGCAAAAATATAATGAAAATGCACGATTTGCATTTGGATTACACCTTGTTAGTGCTATTGAAAGAATCAGGAAAAATGTCGCAATTATTCATCCTGATTTAAATAATTTACGACAAAAAAATCCAAAAGCCTTTCGTGTTGCACTGGAAATGGCAGATAAAATTGAACATGAATTTGATATTGAAATTCCATTAGATGAAATTGGATTTATTACAATGTTTTTGAGCTCTGATTTAAGTGTTAAGAAACAACAAAATGAAATTAAAGTCGGTATCATCGTGCTAATGCACGGGGCATCAACGGCTTCTTCTATGTTACAGACAGCACAAGAATTACTTGGTACAACAAAGGGAAAAGCAATTAATATGCCACTTGATGTAAATGTTTCGGAAATTTATGATCAAGTACGAGATTATGTACTGGATAGTCAGGAACAATTGAAAAAAGGGTTATTACTTTTAACTGACATGGGCTCTTTAACTAGTTTTGCATCAATGTTAGGTGAAGAAACAGGGATTAATATTCGAGCTGTTTCAATGACGAGTACGTTAGTTGTGCTTGAATCATTAAGAATTGCGATTGCCGGTCGTGAACTAGAAGATATTTACGCAAATGCACAACATATTTTTGAATCGTCTGTAAAAGAGCAGTTTTTCCATATGCATCCTAGGAAAAAAGCAGTTATCGTAGCTTGTTTTACCGGCGAAGGTGTCGCCGCAAGATTATATGATCGTATTATGCCAATTGTAAACGAAGACGAAGTTAAAGTAATTCGGATGCAATATTTAGAAAAAGATGCATTTAAAAAGCACATTAATACATTAATGCGCGATTATGATGTGAAGGCAATTGTTGGTACCGTCGAGGTTTCTTACCAAAGAGTGCCATTCTTTTCTGCTTTAGATATCTTTAATGATGAAACCTTACAAGTTTTGCAGCGGATGTTGTCTGATAACGACTTAACGCGAGAAACAATTAATGCATTGGAAGGTAGTATTAATTCAGTTAATTCTGTCCCAGATTTAATTCATACTATTCAAACCATGATTATTAAAATTTAATCAGATTTACAGATTGTTCTTGATCCAGAGATTATCGTAGGGATCATGATGCATCTAGCATTTCTAGTAGATTCAAGATTGAAAAATCAATCAATTAAACCGTTTAAGAATGTCCAAGAATTTTCAGCTGAGAATCATTTACAGATGGAAATAGTTAAAACGGCCCTGATTATTGTTGAAAAAATGTATAATATTAAGATTTCAGATGATGAAGTTGCCTATATTGTCCAAATTTTTATGGGTAATACGTTGAATAAAGTCAGTGTGTAATAGTGACTAGTAGTGTGCAAATAAAATAAAAGACCATCGAAAGCGCTTTCTTAAAGCCTTTTCGATGGTCTTTATTTTTGGCATGGAACTTGCGTATATAAGAGTATAAATAGAAAAAGGAGTGGCAAATTATGAAAACGATTATGTTAGTTTGTTCAGCGGGTATGAGTACAAGTTTATTGGTGTCAAAAATGCAAAAGGCTGCAGAAGCAGAGAACTATGATTCAGAAATCTTTGCAGTTGGTGCTTCAGAGGCAGATTCAATGCTTGAATCAAAACCAGTTGATATTTTAATGTTAGGCCCACAAGTTCGTTTTATGAAAGATGAATTTGAAAAAAAGGTTGCTGACAAAAATATTCCGGTAGAAGTTATCAATATGCAAGATTACGGCATGATGAATGGCGAAAAAGTTCTTGCAACAGCTAAAAGCTTAATTAAATAAAAAATAAAAGGGGTAATCAGATATGAACGAAAATGATGCACAAATGCAAACAATCATGGGGCTGATTGTTAATGGTGGAAACGCTAAAAGTGATTCTATGGAAGCAATTCACGCCGCTAAAAAAGGCGATTTTGAAACCGCAGCTGCTAAGTTAGCTGATGCTGACAAATCACTCATTGAAGCACATCATTCTCAAACAGCCATGTTAACGCAAGAAGCTTCAGGGGATCCGGTACCAGTTAGTTTATTAATGGTTCATGGACAAGATCATTTAATGAATGCGATTACATTTAGAGACTTAGCTGGTGAGGTAGTAGATCTATACAAAAAAATAGGATAAGTACTAAACTTTAAGGAGGAACTACTCATGGACAAATTTATAAAATGGATGGATATTCACTTTATTCCAGTAGCTTCAAAAATTGGGGCACAAAGACATTTGGTGGCAATTCGAGATGCATTCGTTGTTATTATGCCACTTATGATTTTAGGTGCTCTGGGAACATTAATTAATAACTTACCAATTCCAGGTTTTTCAAATTTTATGGACGGACTATTTCCTAAAATAGTTAACGATGTTCCAATCTGGAAGGGTGTAGGAGCAGGCGTTTGGAATGCTAGTTTTGGTATTATGTCATTATTCGTTGCATTCTTAGTAGCTCATAACGTTGCAAAATCATATGGTAAAGATGGTATGGCTGCTGGTACAGTATCAGTTGCTTCATTCTTCGCTTTAGGTGGTTTGCAATTAGCTGGGATGTCTTCAGTAGGATTATTCGTTGCACTTGTTGTCGGTTTGGTTTCAGCAGAATTATTCCAACGTTTAAGTGGTAACAAACATTTAATCGTTAACATGCCTGATGGTGTTCCACCTGCTGTTGCAAAAGCATTCGCTTCATTATTTCCAGCAATGATTGTTGTTACAATCTTTGCCTTTATCAATACATTATTCCAAGGATTCGGCGTAACTGATATTATTGCATCATTCTACAAACTTGTTCAAGAACCATTTATGGGCTTGGCAAATTCATATCCATCAGCATTATTATTAGCATTTATTGCACCATTCTTATGGTTCTTTGGTTTACATGGAGCTAATATGATTGATCCATTAATGCAAACAATTAACGCACCTGCTATTGCAGCTAACGTTAAAGCACTTAGTGAAGGTAAAACAATTCCTTTTATCGTTAACAAACCTTTCTTCGATTCATTTGTTAACTTAGGTGGAACTGGTGCAACTATTGGTTTGATTATTGCCATCTTCATTGTTGGTCGTAAAAATAAACCTTACAAAATGATTGGATCACTATCAGCAGCTCCTGGTATTTTCAATATCAATGAACCAATGATGTTTGGACTTCCAATTGTGTTGAATCCAATTATGTTCGTACCATTTATTTTGACACCAATGGTACTTGTGACTGTTGCGTATATTGCAACCGCCACTGGAATTGTGCCAGCAGCAACGGTAATGCCCCCATGGGTTACACCACCAGTAATTGGCGGGATTTTGGCAACTAAGAGTTTAGCTGGTGGGGTTTTAGCCGCAGTTAATGTGGTTATCTCAGCGTTAATTTACGCACCATTCGTTATCTTAGCAACAAAACAAATTGAAAAAGCTGAAGCAGAAGCTGAAGCAGCAAAAAAATAAAATAAAAGCGAATCTCTTTACGTTATTCTGTAAAGAGATTTTGTGTTAAATAAAGGAGTTTACTATGGTTAAATATGAATTTCCAAAAGATTTCTGGTGGGGGTCAGCTGCGAGTGGACCACAATCTGAAGGTCGTGTTTCAGGAGATGGAAAAGCTGATAATATTTGGGATGCTTGGTATCAAGCAAGCCCTGAAAAGTTCTTTAATCAGGTTGGACCCGAAAATACATCAAGGGTTTATCAAAAATACCAAGAAGATATCTCTTTGATGAAACAAACAGGTCATAATTCATATCGGACTTCAATTCAGTGGTCACGTTTGATTCCAAATCCATTCACTGGAGAGGTTAATCCTGAAGCTGTTACCTTTTATAACCATTTAATAGATGATTTAATTGCCGCTGGAATTGAACCTTTTATGAACCTTTACCATTTTGATATGCCAATGGTGTTACAAGAAAATGGTGGTTGGTTAAATCGTGAAGTTGTAGACTTGTATACGGACTATGCAGAAACTTGTTTTAAATTATTTGGCGATCGCGTTAAAAAATGGTTTACTCAAAATGAACCGATTGTTCCAGTTGAGGGTGGGTATTTATATGGATGGCATTTACCTGATGAACGTAATTTAAAGCATGGTGTCCAGGTGGCTTATCATGAAGCATTGGCAAGTGCTAAAGCAGTTGAAAAGTATCATTCACTCAATTTAGGTGGCACAATTGGGATTATTTTAAATTTAATGCCAACGTATCCAAAAGATGAGACAAATCCAGCAGATGTTAAAGCAGCCAAATTTGTTGATGGATTCTTTAATCGTTCATTTTTAGATCCCGCAATTAAAGGCACTTTCCCTCAAGATATTGTTGAGTGGTTGCATGAATATGACTTAATGCCAATCTATCATCAAAGTGATTTAGATGTTATTAAAGAAAATACTATCGATTTATTAGGCGTTAATTATTATCAACCAAGGCGAGCAGCGGCGAAAATAATTAAAGCCGAACCAGAAGGTGAAAATGGCTGGATGCCTGAAGATTTTTATACAGTATACGATATGCCTGGAAAAAAAGTTAATCCTTATCGTGGCTGGGAAATTTATGAAAAAGGAATTTATGATGCACTAATCAATATTAAGGATAATTATGGTAATATTGATTGTTTCATCTCTGAAAATGGGATGGGTGTTGAAGATGAAGCCAGATTTATTAATGCAGATGGGCAAATTAATGATGATTATCGAATTGAATTTGTTCAAGATCATTTGAAATGGGTTCATAAGGCACTTGAAGAAGGTAGTAACGTTCATGGCTACCATATGTGGACATGTATGGATAATTGGTCATGGTTAAATGCTTACAAGAACCGTTACGGATTTATTAGTGTTGATT
Source organism: Dellaglioa sp. CoH-56-MRSF-11 (assembly GCF_056782135.1). Next base: position 211,807 of record NZ_JBXAYE010000001.1, read on the forward strand.
TAGATAATGAAGCAAAACGCACAATTAAGAAGAGCGGTTACTGGTTTAAAAAAATGACAGAACAAAATGGATTTAATGACTAAAAATGGAGGCGAATGACTGATGGAAATGGAAATGAAATTAAAAATGCCTGCAGATTATCTATTTGATCAAATTATGGAGTCCGTACTATATGATATTAAAGATCAGACAGGTCAGAAATTAACAAAAAATCAATTAGAGGGTTTTGCGTTCACGAAAAAGTTTTCAAAAACACAATCAGCTGCTTTAAAAGTAACAAAAATAGTTGAAAACGAAAGTTATCATTTTCAAACGGATAACAATCGTAATAAATTTGATGTAAGTTACGATATTAAGGTAATTGATGATAAACGTTGTTTGTTAAGTTATAAAGAAGTCATGACTTCTAAAGGCAAGATGCAACAAATGAATGATGCCTTCATGAGTATTCTTATGAGTTTCTTTAAGAAGAGAAATTTCAAAAAAATGCTTAAACAAATTGAAAATAAGTATGCAACTAATTAGACTAAAAATAAAGAAGCAAACCGTATTTATCGGTTTGCTTCTTTATTTTTAGTCTAAAATTTCAACACCAATACCGATAACACCAGGGCCAGCATGAACACCAAGAGCAGGTGATGCATCGCCAAAGTAAAAATGTTCAGCATTTGGATACTTAGTTTTTAAGGTTTCGAAGATACTTGCTGCTAAAGGCTCATTATTACCATATGCAACGGCTATATCGAAATGAAGAGAATCGCCAATCTTATCATCAACGAGTGATAATAATTTTTTTAGTGCAGCTTTTTCGCCTCGAGCTTTTGCAATAGGATAATAAATACCATTTTCATCACATGAAATAATTGGTTTGATGTTTAAGAGATTCCCCATAAGACCAGAGACACGTCCAATACGGCCACCAACTTGAAGATAGTGTAGGGTTGGTAAATAGAAAAAGACACTACTTCTATCAACCGCTAGTTGAACCTTTGTGACAATTTCGTCAAAATAATTGCCTTCTTTAATTAAGTTTGATGCTAAAATACCAGCTAATCCACCACCAATACCAACATTTTTTGTATCGATGACTTCAACAGTTAATGATGATAATTTGGCGAATGTTTTAATTGAATTATAAGTACCAGACAAACCGCTTGAGATCGTTGTTGCAATAACATGTGTATAGCCATCGGCTTTAATTTGGTCAAAAACGTCGTTAATTGAGCCACCTGAAGGCGTTGCGGTTGTTGGAATCTCAGTCTCCATACGTTCATAAACTTCCGCAGGTGAGATAGAGATACGATCTAAGTAAGTTGCATCACTGAATGTAATTAAAATAGGGACCATATAAATATGTTCCTGTTCCATAAATTCTTTAGGAATATCCGAACCTGAATCTACTAATACTGCTATTTTTTCTTTACTCATCATTTAATTGGCCTCCTTCATTAATATAACTAATTTTTCACTGATAATATGATTAATCACGGCACTTGCAGCCGTTCGTTGTTCTAATTCAATGATTGTTGTTTCAGTCGTGACGGGCTTTAAGTTGGTATCAAAGGTTAAAGATTTAAGTTGTTCGTTAAAAATTAAAGCGAAGTTCATGTAAGCATCTTCAGATGAGTTATCGACTAAAATTTGGTCGATACCATTCTTGATAACATCTAACGGAAAAGCAGATTTTAAAACAGTAATAACAATGATTGCTGCTAAATGTTCCTTGCGATATCTTTTTTTGATGGGTTTAAACATAACTTCTTTTTTTACGTAATTATTGACCATTGTAGGTGTTACAGGCATTAAGTGTAATGGCTCTAAGTATTGATTAACAAGTTTCACGGATTGATCCATATAAAGGTCTAATTCCGGGAAATCTTGCCAATCAGGTAATGTAATTTTCTTTAAGCTATCTAGCCAATTTAAAAAAGATGATGGAACTTTTTGGCTCAAATGATAACCCCCCTTAACGTAATATCTTTATATTAGCATTTACATCTAGAGTTGTAAACTAGATTTAACTGTTTCTTAAAGTATATAAAAATAGCATGTTTATATGAAGATAAAAGTTGTACACTATAAGGGTATTTAATAATGAGAAGGAGTGAATTATTTATGATGGAACAAGCATGTACAACAATTTTAGTTGGTAAGAAGGCCACAATTGATGGCTCAACGATGATTGCTAGAAATGATGATACGTTTTTGCCTATTACACCACAACGATTCTTGATGTACCCTGCAGTAACCGGACGTCATGAAACGTTAACTTCGAATAAAAATGGGTTTACTGCACCATTACCAGAAAATGGGTATCGCTGGACAGCAACACCTAATGTTGAGGTATCCAGCAAAGGTGTCTTTGATGAAAGTAGTATTAATGAAAAAAATGTTGCAATGAGCGCAACAGAAAGTGTCTATGCGAATGAACGTGTTTTAGCATACGATCCTTTAATTAAAAATGGTTTAGCAGAAGATTCATTACAAACAATGGTTGCACCTTATATTAAATCAGCAAAACATGGTGTTGAATATTTAGGGGCTTTAATTACAAAATACGGTTCACCTGAAGGAAATGGTGTCTTATTTAGTGATAAAAATGATGTTTGGTACATGGAAATTGTTACCGGACATCACTGGATTGCACAACGTATTCCAGATGATGCTTATGCTGTTGCAGCTAATCAAGTTGCTATTCAAGAAATTGATTTTGATAATACAGATAACTTTATGTGGTCAGACGGTATCCGTGAATATGTAGAAGAGCATCATTTAAACCCTGATAAAACAGGCTGGAACTTCCGTCATATTTTTGGAACAGACACAGAAAAAGATCGTCATTACAACACACCTCGTGTCTGGTATGGTCAACGTTGTTTGAATCCAGAAATTAAGCAAGAACCAACTTCAAGTGAATTACCATTCATTTGTTACGCAAATAAAAAAATCAGTGTTGAAGATGTGACTGCTATTTTAGGTTCACATTACAATGAAACACAATATGATCCATTTGGTCATGGTGCTGATGAAGATCGTTTACGATTCCGTCCTATTTCAATGAATAGAACACAAAATGCACACGTTCTTCAATTGAGAAATAATGTTGATGATGCACATTCTGCATTAATGTGGATCTGTTTAGGTGTTCCAGCATTTGCACCATTTGTGCCATTCTACACGAATGCAACAGACACAGACCCAAGTTACAGCGAAACACCGTTAACACTAGATATGAATAGTGCTTATTGGATGTATCGTACGGTTTCGATGTTAACAGAATCACATTATTCTCATTTTATTCAAGAAAATGTTGATTACTTAAAGGCATGTCGTCAACAGTTGAAGACGATGGTTGCTGATATTGATGCAGCATCTACAGATATGAGTGGGGATGAATTAACAAACTACCTCACACAACAAAATTACGCAATTGTTGCTGATATGCGTGAAAGAACGATGAACATGATTGGTCAATTCATTACTGAAGGATTAACATTATCTAAATTAACATTTAACATGGATGCTAATTTATAAAAATAATATTTAACATGGATGCTAATTTATAAAAATAATATTTAAATACTTTGTACGCAAAAAGGCGTAATTCCAATATAACTTTGGAATTATGCCTTTTTGCGTACCCACATATATTAAGTACAGATAATTATTTTTAATGTAAGTTAGTTCATAAGTGTGCCAGTTTAATTTGATTCAAAAACAAAATAAGAGCGTTTATTAAATTCATTTCTTGATTTTGAGTACTCGATGGCGTGACCATTCACAAGCCAAACAATTTGTTCTACTTCTAATATTGGCGTTTGTTCAACAACGTTTAAATAATTGATATCTAATTCAGTGGCTTGTCTGGCTTGTATTTTTCTAGACATACCTGACATATTTAACCCTAACGTATTTTTAATATAACTATATATGGAAGTTTCCAGTACGGATTTTGATAAACCTGGAACTAATTTAACAGGCATGTACGTATCTTCCAAGATGAAAGGATTTCCATCTAAAAGTCGGAGTCTAATAATATGGTATGTTGGCTCTTCTGCACTAATATTTAAATGAGTTTGAACCTCTTTTTGAGGGAATACAACTTCAAACTTAATGACGTGACTTGTTATTCTGTCCCGTCCTTCTTGTTTACTTAATCCATCAAAATTATCTGCCGGTGCATCAACGCTATTGATAAGAGTCGAGGGACCTATAACAACTGTTCCAAAACCAGATTTTTTTAATATAAATCCTTCTCGTGCTAAGTCATCTAACGCCTTCTTTAAGGTTATTGAACTGACATCGAAGCTAGCAGATAATACTTTTTGATCAGGTAAAATGCTACCTTTTGGATATATATTAGAAAGTATTCGTTCCCGAATTATATTTTTAACTAACTCATATTTTTTCATAAATCCCTGTTCCCCCATAGATTTTAATGTCAAATTTAGTATTATTTAAACTTTAGGTGCGATTTTAAAAAGTATATTACTCTGCTTATTAAAAATTAGATCTCAAAAAAAATAGGTATGATGTAACTATTTTAGAATTAGAGAATATTGTACCGATATTTAGTATGACTAATTAATCGGTTAATACCGAATTATAACACTCAACTACCCTCTTTTCTATATAAGTGATAGCCAGAGTTTAATAAAACATATATCTTTTGTATAACAAAAGTATTGTTTTATTATACAAAAGATATATAATAGTAAATGAAAGCGATTTCTTAGTTAAAAAATAATTTATTAGAAGAAGGGTTGATTGATATATGATAAATGAAAATAAGATGCCTAAAGGTTTTTATTGGGGTAATTCTGTATCAAGTATGCAGACAGAAGGAGCATGGCAGGCAGATGGTAAAGGGCTATCAGTTTATGATATCCGTGACTCAGATAAAGGTGTATCCGATTGGCACGATGCGATTGATGAGTTTAACAGATATGAAGAAGATTTGGATTTAATTGCAGATATGAATATGAATATGTATCGCATTCAGATATCGTGGACTCGAATAGTACCTGATGGTGATGGAACTATCAACGAGAAAGGTTTTGAGTATTATGACCGATTAATTGATGGGATGATTAAGCGTGGTATTGAGCCAATGGTTTGTCTCTATCACTTTGACATGCCGTTAGCGTTGGCCCAAAAGCAAAGTGGATTTCTATCTCGTAAAACTGTTGATGCTTTTGTTAGGTTTGGGAAAGTCGTTATTGATCATTTTTCAGACAGAGTTAAATATTGGATTACATTTAATGAACATAATCTATACTTCACTGATGAAACATTTCATATTTCTGGATATACCAAGACGGAAAAAACAATTGACGATATGTATACCATATTCCATCATACGATGATAGCTCACGCACAAATTGCACAATATATTCATGAACAATATAAAGAACTTAAGATTGGAGGTATGTTGGCATATACACCAGTTTATCCAGCAACGACTAATCCAAAAGATTCTTTTGCAGTAAGAAAACAAAATGAATTTATTTATGAAAATCTAAATTCGTTATTTGTCGGACAATCATATTCTCCTGAAGTACTTAAATATATAGAAGTGAATAATATTCAAATGGATTTTAAAGATAGAGATAAGCAATATTTAAATAAAATTAAATCTGATTTCATTTCCTTTAGTTACTATCGCACAATGGTCATGGATGCTGATAAAATTCCAAGTGACGAGGCACCAAATAGATATATGAATTATAGTGTAGAAGAAAATACTTATTTATCTAGTAGTGAGTGGTCATGGAATATTGATCCCTTAGGATTCCGAAATGTAATTACAGATTTGCATAATCGTTATAGATTACCTGTATTTCCAATTGAAAATGGAATTGGCATCAAGGAGCACAGGGACAGCACAAATATAATCCAAGATGATGCTCGAATTGAATATCATAAAAGTCATATTAAGGCTATGAAGGATGCAATGTTTATTGATGGTGCTCAAGTTGTGGGCTATCTGGGTTGGGGATTAATTGATATTCCTAGTTCACATGGTGACATGGAGAAAAGATATGGTGCAGTTTTTGTTGATAGAACAAATCATGATTTGAAAGATATGAAGAGAGTTCCAAAAAAATCATATTATTGGTTTAAGGATATCTTAGAAGAGAATGGAGAAAAAATATAATGGAAAATAAAACTGAAAATAAAGCAAACACGTTCATTACGAATAAGTTATTACCTATAATTATGAAATTTGTGAATACAAAACCTATAAGGGCTCTGCAAGATGGAATGGTATACGCATTACCTTTTATTATTATAGGATCCATATTTTTAATTTTGTCCAATTTCCCGGTGCCAAGTGTTGCAGATGCGCTTAAAGATTCAGGTTGGTCAGCATTTTTCACACAAGCATATACAACAACATTTGGTATTTTATCTATCTGGGCGGTAGTTGGTATCGCGTACGTATATGTTCGTAATGAGGGATATGAGGCATTACCCGCTGCATTGACAGCATTATCATCTTTCTTGATGTTACAGATGCTCCAAGTGGCCGCACCTTTAGCCGGAGTAATGGGTAAAAATGGAGCAGGTATTGTTAACAGTGCTGGTAAAGAGGTCCTAAGTGGTTCTGCAATAACAGAAAATATAGACAAATTACCTCATTCGCTTCAATCATTCATGCAGTCGCCAGTTAATGGTGTAATTAACATTAGTTGGTTGAGCGGTCAAGGAATGGTGGCTGCAATTATTGTAGGTATTTTGGTAGGTTGGGCATATACAAAAATGATTAAAGCTGGTTGGAAAATAACACTCCCAGAACAAGTGCCAACTAGTGTTGCTAATCAATTTACTGCCATGATTCCATCTGGTGTTATATTAACTGTTACTATGTTAATCTTTGCTTTAATTAAGACAGTGTTAAATACAGATATGTTAAATCTCATTTATAAGATGTTAGCAGCACCTATGCAAGGACTATCAGATTCATTAATTGGGGCTATATTGATTGCCTTCTTAGTATCATTCTTTTGGTTCTTTGGTGTTCACGGAGGACTGATTGTCGGTGGAATTGCAGGAGCCTTCTTAATTCCTAATACTTCTGGAAACGCTGCTTTATATCAAGCTGGTAAATTATCGTTAGGTAACGGGGCACATATTGTTACTAATGAATTTTATAATAATTTTATTAACTTGACGGGATCTGGAATAACCATCGGACTAGTTATTTTCACACTAGTTGCAGCTAAATCTGTTCAGCTTAAAACAATCGGTAAAATTGAGCTTATTCCAGCTATTTTTAATATTAATGAGCCTTTTCTTTTCGGATTACCTTTAGTTATGAATCCATTTTTAGCTATACCATTTTTCATGGTACCAGTTATTGTAGCAATCTCTACTTATGGGGTAATTTATTTCGGAATTGTACCACCTTTAAATGGTGTTGCGGCACCTTGGACAACGCCAGCAGTTATTTCAGGATTTTTAATTGGAGGTTGGAAGATGGCCTTATGGCAAGCGGTAACGTTAGTAATATCAGCTGTCGGATACTATCCATTCGCTAAAAAATATGATCAATATTTATGTAATCAAGAACAAGAGCAAGAATTAAATAATAAAGCAGAGTGAAAGGAATAAAAAATCATGGAGAAAAAAATTATTATGTTAGCTTGTTCAGCTGGTATGTCTACATCTCTACTAGTATCAAAAATGCAGGCGGCAGCTTCTAAGCAGAAAAAAGATTATGAAATATTTGCAACATCAACATCAGATGTAGACCATCAAATTGAAAGTGTTCATCCGGATGTATTGTTATTAGGGCCACAGGTCAGTTATATGAAGGAAGAAATTAAAAGTAAAACTGATGCTGCTGGAATTCCTATGGACGTCATTGATATGCTAGATTATGGGATGATGAACGGTGAAAAAGTATTACAAACAGCAGTAAATTTAATTGCGGAATAAAATAAATTTAGTGAAATGGGGATGAAAAATATGAATGATAAAGATATGACTGTAATAATGGGAATTATTATGGAATCGGGGAATGCGAAGGGATTTGCCGCTCAAGCAATCCGCATGGCTGAGCAGTCTGATTTTTCTAAATCTGATGATTTTATGAACCAAGCACAAGAGGCGTTAACTAAGGTGCACAATATCCAAACTACTTTGTTAACAAAAGAGGCCAATGGTGAAAAAACGAAACTTAATTTGTATTTGATACATTCGCAAGATTGGCTAATGACGAGTATCTGTTATATTGATTTAGCTAAAGAAATTATAACTATGTATAAATCAATTAAAAAAAACGCCGTATAAAATGACGCATTATAGACGTGCTATGAGAACTTCTTTAATTTAATACGTTTATTAAAAATTATAATTATCAGATACTAAAAATATTAGTCGAATGACTGAAAAGGAGAACAATGGGAACTATATTAGCAATTGATATTGGTGGGACAACCGTAAAGTATGGAGAATGGAAAGAAAATCAGTTCATTTCACGTGGTAAGAGGGAGACCCCTGAGACGTGGAAAGATATGAAAACTTTAATTAAAAATTTATATAATAGTTGTCAGAACGCTGAAGGTATAGCCATTAGTTCTCCAGGATCAGTTGATACGGTAAATGGAATTATTCATGGGATTAGCGCCATCCCTTATATACACAATTTTCCGATTAGGGATGAGTTGGAACAATATTTAGGCGTACCAGTTTCTATACAAAACGATGCTAATTGTGCAGCATTAGCTGAGAATTGGATTGGAAACGCTAAAGATGTAGATGATTTTGTTTCTATTATCATTGGATCTGGAGTTGGTGGTTCTGTAATAATGAATAAAAAATTAAAGGCCGGAAGTAATCTATTTGGTGGCGAATTTGGGTACATGATTTTAGATGTAAATGATGATCGTACTTTCAGTGAGTTGGTTAGTCCAGTAAATCTTGCCAAACAGTATTCTTCAGAAAATAATCGTGAAATTAACGGAAAACAATTATTTGATTTATCTGACTCTGGTGATGATAAGGCATGCCAAATTGTAGATGATTTTTATAAACATTTAGCCGTAGGAGTGTTTAATCTACTTGTATCGTATGATCCTGACCTTGTTTTAATTGGAGGCGCTATATCTGAAAGACCTGGTTTGATTAAAACACTAAATAAATATATTAATCAATTAATCATTGCCAAACGTGCGGATGGCCTTAAGTATAATTTAAAAACATGTTATTTTTATGGAGATGCTAATATGATTGGCGCAATATACCAATATAAAACAAATTTCATAACCTTTAACACTATTTAAATATAAAAAAGCTCATAATTATTAGATTTAGATCTAATAATTATGAGCTTTTTGTATTGAATGTTCTATTTTTTACAGCTATTTATTAATTTCTTCAATAGTACCCTTAGCGTCTTTTTCAACTTTCATATCTGAAATTGAGATATAACCTAATTTCTTGATTAAGCCGTTTTGAATTTTGTCTGATTGAATATAACCAATAAATTTAGCTGTTGCGTAGTTAGGAGAACCTTTAGTATACATATGTTCGTATGACCAAATTTTCCAATTGTTTGTTTCAACATTTTTTGATGTTGGTTTAACGTTATCAATAGATAATGCTTGGATGTTATCTTTTAAGTACGAGAATGCTAAGTAGCTGATGGCACCTGGTGTTGAAGATACCATTTTTTGAACTGTACCGTTTGAATCTTGTTCTTGTGTTTGTTTAGCTGTTTTATTTGGAAGGATACTACTATCAAATACGGTACGTGTACCCGAACCAGAAGCACGATTAATGACAACAATCGCTTGGTCTGCTCCGCCAAGTTCTTTCCAGTTTGTTGTCTTACCTAAGAAAATGTTAGCAAGTTGTGCTTTTGAGAGGTTAGTTACTTTTGTATCTTTGTTGACAACAGGTGCAATACCAACAACGGCAACTTTGTGATCAACAATCTTTTTAGCATCTACGCCGTCTTTTTGTTCTGCAAAAATGTCAGAATTACCAACGGTAACAGCACCTGTAGAAACTTGGCTTAAACCAGTACCTGAGCCACCACCTTGCACGCCAATTGTTAAACCTGAATTATCTGCTTGATAGGTTTCAGCTGCTTGTTCAACTAAAGGTTGTAAAGCAGTTGATCCAACAATAGTAATTTTACCTGTAATTTTTGATGAATCATCTGAAGAAGATGATGATTTACCACATCCTGCCAACAATAAAAGACCCATTGCTGCTATCGAAATAATTGCTGTTTTCTTTCTCATAATTAACTTCCCCTTTTATTTTGTATTCGTATTTAAGAACAACTTCATAATATCAGTTAAATGTTATGGTTCTGTATGAATCGTGTAATGATTTACACCTGAAATTGTAAAGAATGGGTAAAGGTGGAGCGAAATACTTTGCTTTTGTGAGTGTGATTATCTATAATAAAAACCAGCTCATTATGACAGTCTGTCATAAAAACGGAAATAGGGGGAGACAAATTGATTCTAGAAATAAAAAACGTTTCAAAAACGTATAATATGGCTGGTGGTACGACATTCAAGGCTTTAAAAGACATTAATGCTTCTTTTGACAAAGGAGAATTAGTTTCAATAGTTGGTGAATCCGGAAGTGGTAAATCAACATTAATGAACTTAATAGGTGGATTGGATTCAAATTTTGATGGCGAAATTACGTATAATGGTGAAAATATTGGTGATTTTTCTGAAAAAGAACTTGTTAACTTTCATAAGAAGAGTATTGGATTCATTTTTCAAAATTTTAATTTAATTCCTCATTTAAGTTTGATTGATAACGTTGCTATGGCAATGACGCTTTCAAATGTTGATAAATCAGTACGTGTCAAACGTGCTAAAAAATTATTAACAGACGTTGGGTTACAAGATCATATGACAAAGAAGCCAGATCAAATATCTGGTGGGCAAAAACAACGTGTTGCTATTGCACGTGCCTTAATGAATGATCCTGATGTCATTATTGCTGATGAACCAACAGGTGCTTTGGATTCAGAGACAACTGATGCTGTCTTAGAAATTATCAAAGATATCGCAAAGCGTGGTAAATTAGTTTTAATGGTTACTCATTCAGATCGCGTTGCGGCATATTCAAGTCGTGTTGTACGAATTGATAATGGTGCAATTATTTCTGATTCCGAACAAGAACAATTAGAGTTGCATACTAATGAAGATGAATTTAAAGGCGAAACGCCTAAGAATTTAAGTCTATGGTCTGCAATTCGATTAGCTGCACTTAATATGAAAGCTAAATTTTCTCGTAATTTACTTGTTGCTATTGGCTCAAGTATTGGGATTATGTCTGTTGTTTTAATGTTATCGCTTGGAAAAGGGGTAACAAGTTATATAAAGGATACGATGACTAGCTACGTGAATCCCAATGTGACTGAAGTTCATATGAAGGCAAAAACAAGTTCTTCAAGTAGTAGTTCTAAAACAGCAACACCAGCTGCTGGTTCTCAAGCCCAAGCAGCGCAAGCTAAAGAACAACAAAGTCAAATGGCTGCAATTACTGGTCAGACAGGATCATTTTCTAAAAAAGATATTAATAAGTTAACAAATATTAAACATGTGAATGAGCTACAAAAGGGTTATACAGCAATTTCACTAGGTACAAATACAGTTTCATATAAGGATAAAAAAGCTAGTTTGATGCAGTTGGGTACAATGAACTCAGGTATTACAAAATCAAACATTACCAAGGGTACTAAACCAGGTAAGGATGGCATTTTATTAGATAAAACAACTGCAGATTCATTAGGCAAGAACATTGTTGGTAAACAAGTTAAAATTGCGATTGTTTATAACGAAAAAACGATTAAGAAAACGTTCAAAGTTGCCGGAATTTATGAAGCATCTGGAAGTAGCAGTTCAAGCAGTTTAGTTTACTTGAATTACGCTGACTTACAACAATTAGTTGAAGATAATAATGAAACAATTAAACCAAATGTTGTTTATCTTCATACAAACGATAAGGCTAATACGGCAGGTATAAAAGCTAAAGTTAAATCATTGGGTTACACAGGTTCAATTCAAGAAAAAATGTCAGAAATGTTTACTCAAATGTTAGATATTTTGACAGACGTTTTAACGGCCGTAGCTGCGATATCATTGCTCGTTTCTGCAATTATGATATTAGTGGTTCTAAATATATCTGTTGTTGAAAGAACAAAAGAAATCGGTGTTATGAAAGCTTTAGGAGCACGTCGTAAGGATATTCGCCGTATATTTGTTTCCGAAGCGTTCCTAATTGGATTAGCATCTGGCTTAATTGGTGTTGGCGTAACGTATATTTTAGCCTTTGGGTTAAATGCATTCTCAGTTGCAACATTCGATGTTACGATTGTTAAAGTTACAGCTAGTTATGTATTCTCTGGTATTTTAATCAGTGTCTTGATTAGTATGGTTGCTAGTTTCTTACCAGCAAACAGAGCATCAAAACTTGATCCAGTTGAATCTTTAAGAAAAGAATAAGTAAATAAAGTTGCATTTTTAAATAAAGACTAGTAACATGACAAGTTGTCACATGACAGCTTGTCATTTTTTGTATAAAGGAGAAAATATGCCTAAAAAAACGTATTTTAATTTAGATGAAGATAAGCAACAACGGATATTGGATGCTGCTAAAGAAGAGTTCTCAAGAGTACCCCTGTTTGAAGCATCAATTAGTAATATCATAAAAATTGCAGATATTCCGCGAGGGAGTTTTTACCAATATTTCGAAAATAAAGAAGATTTATACTTTTATTATTTTGATACTATTCGACAGAATCAAACTAAAAGATTTGGTGAATTATTAAAACGAAATCAAGGTGATGTCGTGACGACTATGAAGACCTTTTTTTCAGAAACGATTGCGAATACAGTGTCCGGAGAAGATGCTGCATTTTTTAAAAACGCCTTTGTCCGAATGGACTTTAAAATGAGTAGTCGGATGCAGCCACATCATCCTCACCACCCGCATCATAGTGGGAAACAGCCACATTTTGGTGGACCATTTCATCAAAATTTAAAAGCAGATTTTGATATTATGAGTGAAATTGATCGGTCTTTACTAACCATTTCCTCAGATGAAGAAATTAGTTTACTTATGTTTTCTTTAATGAGTCCATTTATGAAAACTATTAATGATTATTTTTCAAAACAAAGAGAAGGTATTGAAATACCTGTTGAAGAGTTACAAAAAGAATATGAAACAATGGCTAACTGGGTAGCTATTGGTGTTTCAAAAAGGAAGGAATAAAAATAAATGATAAAAGTAATGAAAAATCGCGTTAGCGTTTGGGCAATGTTTGGTGCATTTATATTTATGATTGTCCAAGTTATCTGCGATTTATATTTACCAACATTAACATCAGACATGATTAATAAAGGTGTCTCACAAGGCGATGTTGCGTATATCTGGCAGGTGGGTTATGTCATGTTAGGCGTAGCAGCTATTGGTATTGTTGCGGCAGTTGGTAATGTCTTTATCGCTTCACGCTTAGCGCAAAAATTAGGACTTAGATTAAGAAGTCATATTTACAAAAAAGTACTTAATTTTTCAAGTCATGAATTTGATCAAATTGGAAATTCAAGTTTAATTACAAGAACATCAACTGATGTTCTACAAATTCAAAACGTTACCGTTATGATGTTAAGAATGATGATCCAAGCGCCTATTATGTTGATTGGTGCTAGTATTTTAGCTTATAACAAACAAAAAGAATTAACCGTGATTTTTTTAGTAGCTGTTCCAATTTTAATTATATTAATTGCTTCAGTTATGTATTTTGCAGTGCCGCTGTTCAAAACGTTACAAAAAAGAATTGATCATATTAATCTTGTCTTTCGTGAAGGTTTAACAGGTGTTCGTGTTATTCGCGCATTTAACCAAGATAAATATGAACAAAATCGTTTTGATCGTGTGAATAAAGAATATACAGATAATGCCCGTAAAGTATTTTCAATTACGGCGCTAATGTTCCCCATGATGACTTTAGTTCTTAGTGCAACCAATATCGCAATTATCTGGTATGGTGGTCATTTAATTGGAGATATGTCGATGCAAGTGGGTAATCTAGTTGCGTTTATGACGTATGCAATGCAAATTTTATCAAGTTTTATGATGTTATCGATGGTATTTGTCATGTTACCTCGTGCGCAAGCTGCTGCAGCACGTATCAACGAAGTTTTAGATACGAAGAATTCGATAAAAGACCAACCTGATGCAATTACAGTTGATCGTAGTAAAGTAGGAGCAAGTCAATTGTCATTTGATAAAGTTAATTTCCGGTATACGGGTGCTGAAAAAGAAGCCCTAACAGATATTAACTTTGAAGCAAAGGCGGGTCAAACGATTGCGATTATTGGTGGTACTGGATCTGGTAAGTCAACGTTAATTAATTTAATTCCACGATTGTTTGATGTTGAGTCGGGCGATATTAAAATTGATGGTAAATCAATTTATGAGTTAACCCAAGTAAGCTTACACGACCAAATTTCTCTTGTTCAACAAAAGACAGTTCTTTTTAGAGGAACAATCCGAAGTAATCTACAGTTTGGAAATGAAACGGCAACAGATGATGAGTTGTGGCATGCGCTAGAAATAGCACAAGCTAAATCGTTTGTTGAAGAATCAGCGGATGGCTTAGACGGCATAGTTGAACAAGGTGGAGATAACTTCTCTGGTGGCCAAAAGCAACGACTTGCAATTGCAAGAGCATTAGTTAAAAAAGCTTCTGTTTACTTGTTTGATGATTCATTCTCAGCGCTTGATTTTAAAACAGATGCTAAATTACGTGGCTCACTTAAAACGGATGAAAGCATCAAAGATAGTGTTGTCGTAATTGTGGCACAACGGATTTCTAGTGTGACAAGTGCCGATTTAATCTTAGTTATCGATGGTGGAAAAATCGTTGGTAAAGGGACTCATGAAGAATTGAAAGCCACGAATGAAACCTATCAAGAAATTATGCAGTCACAAATCAGAGAGGGGGATGCAGAGTAATGGCAGATAATAAGTCAAAACAAGCAACGCAACCTATGCGGGGCGGTCGAGGTGGACATGGCAATATTGGACGACCAGTTGAAAAGCCTAAGAACTTTTGGAAAACAATTGGGCGTTTAGCGAAATACATGTCACCATGGTTAATTTCAATAGGGATAGTATTAGTGCTAGCCATTATATCTGTAATTTTCCAGGCGGTTTCTCCTAAAATTTTAGGACGCGCAACAACCGAGATTTTCTCTGGGGTAACTAAAGGATTCACTCAAATGAAACAGGGGCAGAAAGTAACCTCGTTGCCAATTAATTTTGATGCAATTAAGAATATCTTACTTACAGTTGGTATTATGTATATTGCGTCTGCACTTTTCAGTTTTGTGCAGCAATTAATCATGACTAATATTTCTCAAAAAACGGTGTACGCACTTCGTAAAGATATTAAGGCTAAAATGGAACGCGTGCCTGTTTCTTACTACGATACACATCCAAATGGTGATATTATGTCTCGTGCTGTAAATGATGTGGATAACATTTCTGGAACGTTACAACAAAGTTTTACACAGTTAGTAACAAGTGTTGTGACCTTTGTCAGTGTTCTCTATATGATGTTTTCAATTAGTTGGCAATTAACGTTAATTGCTTTGATTATTGTTCCTTTGAGTTTGGTTGTTGTCTCATTAATTGCGCCTCGTTCGCAAAAGTTCTTTGCTGGACAACAAAAGAGTTTAGGACTTTTGAACAATCAAGTGGAAGAAACGTATGCGGGTCATACGGTTGTTAAGACTTTTAATAAAGAAGAAAAAAATATTGATATTTTTGAAAAACAGAATAATGATTATTATAAAAGTTCATGGAAAGCACAATTTATTTCTGGATTAATTATGCCAGCAATGAACTTTATTAAAAATATTGGCTATGTCTTTGTGGCAATTGTTGGTGGAATTAAGGTTTCACAAGGAACAATTACTTTAGGTAACGTCCAAGCCTTTTTACAATATGTGAACCAATTCTCACAACCAATCACTCAAATTGCCAACTTATCTAATACGATTCAAGCAACTGTAGCTTCTGCAGAACGAATTTTTGAAATCTTAGATGAAGAAGAATTGAAAGATGAAAGTAACGATGACTTACCAATTGCTGATAATGGTAATAAAATTTCCTTTGATCATGTTCAATTTGGTTACTCAGATAAGAAGCTTTTGATGACAGATTATAATTTGGATGTTAACGAAGGACAAAAGGTAGCAATTGTTGGACCTACAGGTGCTGGAAAGACAACGATTATTAACTTAATTGAACGCTTTTATGATGTCTCAGCGGGATCAATCCGACTAAATGGTGTCGATACTAAGAATTTGAAACGAGAAGATTTACGTAAGTCAATCTCGATGGTGCTTCAAGATACTTGGTTATTTACAGGTACTATTATGGAAAATATTCAATATGGTCGTGAAAATGCAACGGATGAAGAGGTTTATGCTGCAGCAAAAGCCGCTCATGTTGATACATTTGTTCGTCAATTACCAGATGGTTATCAAACTGTTCTGAATGAAGACGCTTCAAATATTTCACAAGGACAACGTCAATTGTTAACGATTGCTCGTGCATTTTTGGCTGACCCAGAAATTTTAATTTTAGATGAAGCAACGAGTTCAGTTGATACACGAACTGAAGTTTTGATTCAAAAAGCGATGGATACCTTATTAGATAGCCGAACAAGTTTCGTTGTGGCGCATCGTCTATCAACGATTCGTGATGCGGATAATATTATTGTAATGGATAATGGCTCAATTATTGAAACTGGAAATCATGATGCTTTGATTGCTAAAAACGGGTTTTATGCTGATTTATATAATAGCCAATTTGCAAACGGTACTATTTAAATTAAAAATAATGAGCTGAATTTGACCTTAGTTAAATTTGTGTTCATTATTTTTTCGTTTTTAAAATACTTGGGCATTCTTACCGGCTTTTAATCTTCTTCTTACGACGTTGATAATTTAGCGTATAATAAAAAAGACTCTAAAACAGTAGATGATTATTTAGAAAATGAGGTTTAATCATAATGAAACAATCACAAATTAGAAATTTTTCAATTATTGCCCATATTGATCATGGTAAATCAACTTTAGCTGATCGAATTATGGAAGAAACACAAACTGTCAGTGAACGTGAGATGTCTAGTCAATTGTTAGATTCAATGGCTGTTGAACAAGAACACGGGATTACAGTTAAATCACGAACGGTTCGTAGTTACTATACAGCTACTAATGGTGAAACTTACGAATATAATTTTATTGATACACCGGGACACGTTGATTTTTCATATGAAGTTTCGAAAAGTTTAGCTGCTAGTGATGGGGCTATTTTATTGGTGGACGCCACTCAAGGTGTGCAAGCACAGACGGTTGCAAATTACCGTTTAGCTAAAGAAAACAACTTAAAAATTATTCCAGTAATCAATAAGATTGATCATCCTAATGCTGATGTTGAAGAAACTAAAATTCAATTGATGGAATTAGCTGACGTTGATGAAGACGAAATGTTATTAATATCAGCTAAAACTGGGATTGGTGTTGATTTGGTTCTAGAGGCTATTAAAGACCGTATTCCAAAACCAATCGGTGATATTGAAGCACCACTTAAAGCATTAGTTTTTGATTCACATTTTGATGCATTTAAAGGAATTGTGGCTTATATTCGTGTCTTTGATGGTGAATTTAAAGCTAATAATTTACTTCGATTTATGCAACAAACGACTGATTTCCAAGTAGTAGAAGCAGGTATTTTTAAACCTGACATGGTGGCTGTTGATAGTCTACATGCCGGGGATGTTGGCTATGTTATTACAGGGCTAAAAGATCCTCAACTAGTTAAAATTGGGGATACGTTAACTTCTCAAAGTAACCCGACACCAGAAGCACTTCCTGGATATAAAGAATCAGAATCAATGGTTTTTGCTGGATTTTATCCTAAAGATAATAACTATAAAGAATTAAAATCAGCTATTCAAAAATTAGCTTTAAATGACTCATCTTTCCATTATAAAGAAGAAAAGTCAGATGCTTTAGGACTAGGATTTAGATGTGGATTCTTAGGGATGTTACATTTAAGTATTATTCGTGAACGTCTCGAAAAAGAATACCAATTAGGGGTGTTAACAACGACGCCTAATGTTACGTACCACGTTATTTTGAAAAATGGTAAAGAAGTTGTTGTTGATAATCCTGTCCAATTCCCTAATTTTTCTGAAATTGATCATGTTGAAGAACCATTTTTAGATGTTCATATGACCGTGCCAGATGAACAAGTGGGCGATATCATGAAATTAGCTGAAAAACGTAAAGGTATTTTCCAAGATATGTCATACAATTCTGGTCAAACTGAATTGAATTATGCGTTACCAACGTCTGAAATTGCCTATGATTTCTTCAATCAATTAAAATCATTATCACATGGCTATGCAACAATGGAAACGCAATTTAAAGGATATCAAACAGCAGACGTTGTTAAAATGGACGTTTTAGTTAACTATGCAACAGTCGATGCACTAGGGTTTGTTGTGCATAGACAAGATGCTGTGGAAATTGGTCAGAAATTAGTTGAGCAATTGAAATATTCAATTCCACGTAAATTATTCCCAATGCCAGTACAAGCAGTTATCGAAAATAAAGCTATTTCGCGTGCAAATGTACCGCCTCTTCGTAAGAGCGCAACAACAAGTAGTGATAAAAAGAATGCTGCCAAACAAGATATGCTACGCCGTCAAAGCGCTAATAAACGATTGGGCTCTAAGGCTGAAATGGAATTACCACAAGAAGTATTTAATGCAATATTGGAAGTTAACAATGATAACTAGTCTTTAGAAAGAAGGATTACAATGGGAGTTTTAGAAGTTCGCCAACTTTCCCATCAATTTGCGGATAAGCAATTATATGAGGATGCTCATTTTGAATTAAACACTGAGGATCATATGGGTATCATTGGTCAAAATGGTGCTGGTAAAAGTACATTAATCAAAATTATTACTGGACAAGAATTACCTGATGAAGGCGAAATCAAATGGAAAAAAAGTGCGACAATTGGCTATTTAGATCAATATGCTGAAGTTGCGGAAGGCATTACGGTTATTGAGTTTTTGAAGACAGCATTTCAACGTTTATATGATATTAGTGAAAAACAAACGCAGGCCTATACGGATTATGCTGAAAATATGGACGAGAAGTTGTTGGAAAAAGCGGGTAGATATCAAGAAGAACTTGAGGCAAAAAATTTTTATGATATCGATACAGAAATTGACCGTGTTCGAACTGGTTTAGGATTAGATGCAATTGAAAAAGACCATCAAGTTAGTGAATTAAGTGGTGGTCAGAGATCTAAGATTATCTTAGCTAAATTATTATTGGAAAATCCTGAAGTTATTTTATTAGATGAACCAACTAATTATTTAGATACGGAACATATTGATTGGTTAACTGAGTATTTAAATCAATTTGAAGGCTGTTTCATGGTTATTTCTCATGATTTTGAATTTTTACAAAATGTCACGAATACAATTATTGATGTTGCATTCGGTAAAATCACAAAATATCGTGGGAATTTTAAATCAGCTATTAAGCAAAAAGAAGCTAAAAAAGAAGCGCAACTAAAAGCTTTCCAGAAACAACGCCTTCAAATTGAAAAAGATGAGGCTTATATTCGAAAGAATAAAGCTGGAACGCGTGCCACAATGGCTAAGTCTAGACAAAAAAGATTAGATAAAATTGAGCGTGTGACACCGCCAAGTGATACTGTAAAAGGTAAATTTGATTTTCCTTATCTAGATACTGGATCCGCATCAACGCTTGCCGTTAAAAATTTATCAGTTGGTTATAAAACGCCATTACTATCACCAGTAACTTTTTCATTATCACATCAAGAAAAAGTTGTCTTAAAGGGATTTAACGGAATTGGTAAATCAACAATGATTAAGTCAATTTTGAAGTTAATTCCAACGTTTGGTGGAACTGCTGAATTTTCTGATTCTGTTGTTGTTAATTATTTTGATCAAGATTTAATTTGGGATAATAAAGAAATGACACCTCTTCAAATTATTCAAGATGAATACCCTGAATTGGAACCTAAAACGATTCGTCGCCGATTGGCTAAATCAGGGATTAATGCTGCGAATACAATGAAACCTATTAATATTTTGAGTGGTGGGGAACAAATGAAAGTTAAGTTGAGTTTAGTTGAATTGAAACCAAGTAACTTTTTAATTTTGGATGAACCAACTAATCACTTGGATGATGATACAAAAGACGCGCTACAAAAGGCAGTCCGACGTTTTCCTGGAAATGTTTTATTGGTCAGTCATGAAGCACCATTTTATGAATCTTGGATTGATAAAGTGTTTGATGTTGAAGCAATAAGAATTCAAAAATAGTGATAATAGCCTTGGAAAGTAATTTTCTAAGGCTATTTATCTGCACAAAAAAAGCACCAACCGAAGTTGATGCTTTCCTGTTATGGTACTTACCGAAGTAAATAGATTGTATGAATTCCACAAAACAGTGACAATCAGACATACCTACAATGCGGTAGGTAAAAAATGCCCCATTTTCGAACTAATCACTAGCCGCCGCAGCGGAACAACCGAAGTTGTCTGATTTTACTCGACTCATCGCATAACTTAATCATAGCACAAAATTAATATTTCGTATAGTTCTATTTACCCCAAAGGAATTGGATAACAGCTTTATCAACCTGTAAATTTCTATGAAGTTTACTATGTTGTGCATCTTCACCAGTAATTTTAAGCTCGTCATACGATTTTACTTGGCCTTTTAATAGATAGTTCATTGAACGGGCAGAAGCAATGCTGACAGATGTATCAGAATTTGAGCCATCATTCACATCGCCATAAATAACAAAGACTTTTGCGGTTGATGGGAAATTTTTTCGTTTGCTATAGTAACTTTGGTAGTTTGCTGTTTTAATAGCAGGTTCGTCATTTTTCAAGAAGTAATTTTTATTGGCTTTTTCGTCCATTCCGAGGACCCCATTAATTGGACCAGCAATTGGAACAAATTTATTTAGGATAGGAGAAGATTTTTTTCTGACAGATTCAGCCCAGTACATTGCAGATGAGCCACCCATTGAATGTGTAACAAGATTGATTTTTTTAATATCGTATGATGCTTTTAAATAATCAGTTATCTTACCAATCCATCTGCCCTCTTCAGGAATTTGAGCATCACTACGCGCAAATATAACTTGAACAATTGGATTTTTTTCAGTATATTTCCATCTACCCGTATAAGTGACATCACCAGTTGAAGAGACGGTTGCTGTTAGAACTTTTTTTGCCTTACCAGATTTTTCTGCTGAGGCAATCATGTCGTTAGTTGAGTTAGCTGTACCGCCGTATCCATGAATGTATAAGGTTGGTGTTTGTGAAATACTTTTCTCTGTTTCTACCGATTTAGGTATACTGTTATGCAATAGTAAAAAGCCAATACCTAATCCTAAAATCAATAAGATGGTTATTAATATACCGTATTTTTTCATTAGTGGTTTCCTTTGCATAGTAAGTTATTTGCTTTCATTATAAGCTACCGGGTCTTGACGTTCAAATTTAAAGCAAGTTATGGTAAGCTATATGCGAAGATAACTAAGAAAGCTGAGGATGAGCAAATGTTCATAGTGAAATCAACTAGAGATATAAGTAGTCAAATATATAAGGATGCATTATCAATTAGAAAAACGGTTTTTGTTGGAGAACAGAATGTGCCAATGGAATTGGAAATTGAAAACGAATCAGAAGCTATTCATTTTGTGGGTTATAAAGATGAAGAACCTGTTGTGACAGCACGTGTACTTAGCGAAGACTCTGAAACGTGGCATGTCCAGCGAGTTGCAACATTGAAAGCGGCTCGTGGACAACATTTAGCAACAGATATCCTAACGTTTATTGAAGGATTTTCAACAGTCTACGGAATTAAATACTTAACCTTAGGTGCACAAGATCAAGCCCAAAATTTTTATTTGAAACTAGGATATGAGGTTGAAGGTGAAGGCTTTATGGACGCAGGAATTCCACATCACACAATGATAAAAACAATCGAAGGAGCCTAGATGGCAAAAGAAACTTTATTTTCAAAATTACTAACGGATGAACGATATACATTTGCGAGTGAACTTGGTAGTAAATATCATAAAGACGCTAGTCAAATTTTATTTACTTACTTGAAGTTAATGGCTGAGGGGACACAAAACCAGTCAAAATCATTACAGAAAAGTCTGCCAGAAATCGATAAAAAATTTCAAAAGTATTTAGAAAACTAGAGATAGAAGGTACTTACAGTGAATAATAATCCATTAGCCAATCTTATGAAGCAAGATAAGTTAATTGTCGGTATTAGTGAAATCAGTAAAATGACAGGTGTTTCAACACGACAGTTAAGATATTGGGAACAAAAAGGCTATATTGAAAGTATTTCAGATGAGAAGGCAAAGTCGCGAGAATATCGTTTAGATATGGTCATAAAAGTCAGTCTTATAAAAGAAGAGTTAGATGAAGGATACACATTGGTTGCGGCGATTGAACACGTTAACGGAAAAATGGATATTTTTAGACAATTTAAACACTTTTTGATTGATCGTGTTTCAGATGTTGGTAAACAAGGAAATAAAACAGTTTTTGATATGGGCTATTTTGATGACTCCAAAAAGCAGCGTTTATTTGCGGTAATAGATGAAAAAGGGACACGTTTTGAACTCAGAGATGTTTAATAAAAAGAATTATAAAATAAAATCATAAAAAGGTTGCAACCGTTTACATTTGTGTTATACTTAATTTGTAGCAAGGAAGGCTATCGAAATCCCTGAACAAAATAAAACTGAAGTCACTTTTTTAAACTCACTTAATGGTTTTTAAAAACGAAGTTAGTTGGACAATGTTTAGTACTGAAGATAGTTGAAAAATGTAACACAAGTTAATGACGTTGAGAGATGTCAAGCAAGGCGTATTAAAACGGTGCCGGTCTTGAGCATTAAAAAGCAAATCAAGACACATCAAGTTAGATGATGTTTACTCCGATGAATTTAGAATTTTGGTAGTGTGAACGTCGTGAGACGTCGAACAAGGTTTTAAAACGGTGCTAGTCTTGAGCGCTTAAAAGCAAATCAGGACACATCAATTAAGATGATGGTTTAAGTTTCCAATGTACGGCAAGTTAATGACGTTGAGAGATGTCAAGTAAGGCGTATTAAAACGGTGCCGGTCTTGAGCATTAAAAAGCAAATCAAGATATCGAATTTTGATGATTTAAGTTGTAGTAGAACGAATAATTGGATTTAGAGGTATTTGGTCTTGGAGAAACGTTTGAAATCGAATGGATAACAAATCGCTCAAAGGGCGTCGTTCGATAATATATGATTCAAAACATATAAAAGCGACTTCACAGAACTAAATAAGTATAAAGATATAGAGGCGAAATATATTAATAATCAAGTAAAATCGACTCTCGGTAACACGGGTTTCGGCTTTCCTTCTACAAAAAGATAGGATTCAAGACATTTCTTAAAACAAATGCTTGAATCCTATTTTAATGCAGTGAATTATGATTTTTAGCTTACATTTAGGTATTTTAAAATGAAAGGTTAGGTATTCCTAAAAAATAAGTTACAATTCAATCGTTATTCTGATATAATAAATCTATTATTAAGAAAATGGAAGTGAATTGATTAACTAATGACAAAAAATGAAAGATCGAATATGACACCTATGAAGGAAGATTATTTAAAAATTATTTTTGAATTAGGCGGTACGCAAAAGAAAATATCGAATAAACAGATTGCGCTTAGTCTGAACATTGCGGCCGGATCAGTTACAGAAATGGTCAATAAACTAGTTAAAGAAGAGTTAGTAGAACATACGCCATACGCAGGGATTTCGTTAACGAAACCTGGGATATTATTGGCAGAAGATTTAGTTCGTAAGCATCGTTTATGGGAATGCTTCTTAGTTTATAAATTAAATTATAAACTACAAGATGTTGACGGTGAATCAGAGTTACTTGAACATGTGACAAGTGAGTACTTGCTTGATCATTTGAGTGAATTCTTGGGTCATCCAACACACTGTCCTCATGGCGGTGTGATACCTGACAAAGAAGGTAACTATGAGGAAGATAGCCATCTCGTTTTAGAAGCAGTAGAAGATAACACTAAAGTTGTGATTGAACGATTCATTGATAATCATGATTTGTTAACTTATTTAGATGATTTAGAATTACACATTGGTGATAAATTAACAGTTGTTTCTCATGCGCCTTTTGAAGGTCCAGTTGAAATCAAATTAGAAAATACTGGTGAGGTTAGAAATATTAGTTATAAAGCCGCTCATTATATTTTTGTGAAGTAGGTATTATGATAACAAAAGAAATTTTTATTAAATAGCTAAAGACTGTTGATATCAAATAGATATCAGCAGTCTTTTTTTGGAAATATAGCAATATTTAATAACTGGTAAAATGATTTAAGGTTAGCCTAAACTTTTTGTTTACAATGTATAAAGTTTGAGTATAATAAGGAATTGAGAAGAAAAGAATTTAAAGGAGTGGTAAAAAATGTCGAAAGAAGTACAAGAACCAAAAATGACTACCACAACAAATAGTGCTAGTTTGGAAGAAGTAAATGGATCAGTAGAAGTTCCAAAAAGTGCCGGATTTTTACGAACTTTATGGGCTTTTAGTGGACCAGGTGCATTAGTCGCTGTTGGTTACATGGATCCAGGTAACTGGATTACATCAATTGTCGGTGGTGCACAATACCGTTACTTACTATTATCAGTCGTTATTTTCTCCGGACTTATCGCTATGTTAATGCAATATATGGCTGCTAAGTTAGGTGTCGTAACAAGAATGGATTTAGCACAAGCAATTCGTGATCATACTAATAAACCGGTTGGATTTTTATTATGGATCATGACAGAATTAGCAATTATGGCAACAGATATAGCCGAAGTAATTGGTGGAGCGATTGCTTTACAATTACTTTTTGGAATTCCATTAACAGTCGGCGTTATGATAACTATATTAGATGTTTTCTTACTATTATTATTAACAAAATTAGGATTTAGAACAATTGAAGCGATTGTTGCAACATTGATTGCATCAATTTTAATTATTTTCCTTTACTTAGTTGCCTTATCAAAACCAAGTTTAGCAGGTATCATGGGTGGTATTTTACCAAGAGCATCAATCGTTATGAACCATGATCAATTAACATTAGCTTTAGGTATTATTGGTGCAACAGTAATGCCTCATAACTTGTACCTTCACTCTTCAATTGCACAAACACGTCAGTACGATTCAACTGATGAAGAAGAAGTTGCAAAAGTTGTGCGCTTTACAACTTGGGATTCAAATATCCAATTATTTGGCGCAACAATTGTTAACAGTTTACTTTTACTTTTGGGGGCTGCTTTATTCTTTGGACATGCAGATCAATTACAAGCATTCGGTGATTTATACCGTGCATTAAGTGATAATACAATTGCCAAAGGGATTGCATCACCTGTACTTTCAACTTTATTTGCCGTAGCTTTACTGGCTTCTGGGCAAAATGCAACGATTACCGGAACCTTGACTGGTCAAATTATAATGGAAGGTTTCATACATTTAAAAATGCCATTATGGGCCCGTCGATTGGTTACACGTATCATAGCAGTTATCCCCGTTATGATTGCCGCAATCATTTGGGGTGGGACAGAAGGCGTATTAGATAATTTACTTGTTTATTCACAAGTGTTCTTATCAGTAGCCTTACCATTTACGATGATTCCATTAATCTGGTTTACATCTTCTAAAAAATATATGGGTGAACGATTCGTTAATCCACTTTGGGTATCAATTATTGGTTGGGCAGCCGCAATCGGGTTAACTATTTTAAATGTTCAATTAGTCTTCAATTTAGTCATTCAATTTTTCCAAGAAGTTTTATAAAATAAGGAGGAAATTCATATGAAAAAAAGTTTTGAGTTACCAAAGCATAAGAACATTCTTGTCGGCGTCGATAATTCGGCAGATGCCCAATTAGCATTCTTAGAAGCGGTTAGTCATGCTTTAGATGATGATTCTCTGCTGCATATTGTAACTGTTCTGGAGTCGGATGATTTGAATGTTTTTCAGGTATTAACAAAAGATACATTAGCTGAAAAACGTTTGAAGGTTGAAAAACAACTTCAAGAGTATAAACAAAGCGCATTAGATGCTGGTGTTAAGGAAGTACACATTGTTCTTGCTGAGGGTGAACCTGGTGAAACGATTGTCAAAGATGTTATTCCTGACGTTAAACCTGATTTAGTCGTTGTTGGATCAGCTATAACTAAAGGGATTGGTAAGTACTTAGGTAGCCAAGCATCATACGTGGCTAAGTATTCTCCCGTTTCAGTTATGGTTGTTCGTTAATAGAAAAAAGTTATACAAAATGGTTGAATCTTATAAAGATTTAACCATTTTTATTTGGAAAACGTTTACTTGTTTATTTATATATAAGGTTTATGTTATGCTTTTATGTATAACATAAATAGGAGCATGATGATGATATCAAATTATATTTCAATATTAAAAAACGAGTTTAAAGGTTATAATGCAACAAAATTAGCTAAAGATTTTATGGCAGGTTTAACGGTAGCTGCAGTTGCTATTCCGTTAGCCTTGGCATTTGGTGTCTCAAGTGGGGCAACAGCTGCTGCTGGGTTAATCACAGCCATTGTTGCTGGGATTTTGATAAGTACCTTATCTGGGGCATATTATCAAATATCAGGACCAACTGGAGCGATGGCCGCAGTATTAATGGGTGTTATTGCACAATATGGATTAAAAGGGGTTTTTATTGCTACATTGATTGCCGGAGTGATTTTATTGTTAGCCGGTATATTTAAATTAGGCGTTTTAACGACTTTTATTCCTGCCCCTGTTATTACAGGATTTACATCAGGAATTTCAATTATTATTGCTTTCGGGCAATTAGATAATTTTTTTGGTACGCATTCAAACGGAAGTAGTTTAATTGAAAAAATTGGTAGTTATCCTAGCTTAGGTTTTCAACCTAAGTTGGCAACGACTTTGATGGCAATTTTAGTTGTTATTGCACTTTTTATTTTTCCAAAAAAATGGAATAAAGTTATTCCTGCATCGTTGATTGCAATTATTGTTACTACGGCAATTACAATGATATTTAAATTAGATGTCGCAACAGTTGGCGAGATTCCAACAAGTGTTATCAGTGATGATAGATTACATTTAGGTGCATTAAATCTTCAAACAGTTAAAAATCTAATTATTCCTGGCGCAAGTATTGCTTTACTGGGAATGATTGAAAGTTTATTATGCGGGGCATCTGCTGGTCGCATGACAGGTAAAACCTTAGATAGTAATCAAGAATTAATCGCTCAAGGTATTGGAAATATGATTTTACCATTTTTTGGTGGTATTCCAGCAACGGCTGCGATTGCTAGAACGAGTGTAGCAATTAAATCAGGTGCACAGACGCGATTGACAGGCGTTTTCCATGCACTTGCGTTATTAGTTTCAATGCTTTTATTGGCACCAATCATGTCACAGATTCCTTTATCGGCATTAGCTGGCGTGTTAGTTGTGACTTCATGGCGGATGAACGAATGGTCAGCTATCAAGTATCTCTTTAAAAATAAATTTAAAAGTGCTTTAATTCTATTTTTCTTAACATTAATAAGTACCGTTATTTTTGATTTGAGTACGGCGATTATGGCCGGTGTTTTAGTCGGGATCGTTATTTTTGTGGCTAAGAGTTCTATTTTAGATGTTGTTGTTGAAGATGTTGATTTAAGCAAAGTCGAAACAACACAAGATAGATTAAAAGATGATTGGGCAGTTGTCTACATCACTGGACCACTATTTTTCATGTCTGCGGATCGATTAGATAAGGCACTACAGCCACTTCATGAACGAGATTTAGTTATCTTTTCATTGCGAGGCGTACCATCAATTGATAATACAGCAATGGCTGTTATTCAGGATTTCTATAGTGATGCTCAGACTAAAAATCATGAAGTGATTTTTTCTTCAGTTCAACCAAATGTAATGAGAATGTTTGAACGATCTGGCTTTAAAGATGTGGCTGGGGAAGAAGCCTTTTATTTCTCAGTTGATCGTGTTCTAAAGGAAATACTATAAGATGTACATTATTGACAAGGATATTTAGGCATGTTAAGATTCATTCAACTTAATAAATAAAAGTTAACACATAAGTAGTCATTTATCTGGGAGTCAGAAAGTTGGTGGTTGATGCGAACCAATCAGGATAAATTAACCAAATACGTTAACGTTATTTTAAACATCGGATAAATATCTAGAACCGTTATCATCTAGTGAGTGAGAATTTGGGTTCTCAATTAAACTGGGTGGTACCACGGCTAGAGTCGTCCCTGATACAATATTTAATATTGTATCAGGGACTTTTTTTGTCCAGAAAAGGAGTGTTAAAAATGAAAAATATAAATTGGGGTCAGTTTCGATATCAAACTTTTCATGATAAATACTAGAATCGACTAAAAAATAGGAGTGTTTACTAATGAAAAATAAATTATCGTTTACAGAAGCAGCAAGTGTTTTAGTAGTAATGTTGATTATTATGGGATTTGGTGTAATTAAGTTTGGGTTATCACCTCAAACACCAGTTATGTTAGTGATTGGGTTGTTAATTTTATGGGCTAGAATTCGTCATTTTTCATGGGATGAGATTCACGCGGGTATCAAGGATGGAATGAGTACAGGGTTAATTCCCATCTTTATTTTTATTTTGATTGGCTCATTGATTGCGACTTGGATTGCGGCAGGAATTATTCCAACCTTAATGATTTGGGGATTTAATCTGATTAGTGTTCAATTCTTTGTGCCTTCCGTTTTTATTGTCTGTGCTATTATCGGATTATCAATTGGGAGTGCCTTCACTTTAATTTCAACTGTGGGTATCGCACTATTCGGTATGGGGATGACGATGGGGGTTAATCCTGCACTAGTGGCAGGAGCAATTATTTCAGGTGCTATCTTTGGGGATAAAATGTCTCCCTTATCAGATTCAACGAACTTAGCAGCTGCCATTGGAGAATCTGATTTATTTAAACATATTAAAAATATGATGTGGACAACAATTCCTGCTTTTGTAGGATCTTTAATTTTATATTTCATTTTGGGAAGTGGTAGTATGGCAGCAAATATGGATAAAATCAATCATACGATTTCAATTTTATCTAGTCACTTTTCAATCACAGCTTGGGCGGCATTACCAATTATCTTAATGTTTGTCTGTGCCTGGTTAAAAATTCCAGCTATTCCAACGTTATTTATCAATATTGGTGTATCGTTAGTTATGTTATTTATTCAAAAACCATTTACGAGTTTACAAGATGTTGCGGCGTTGATTCAGTCAGGATTTGTTTCTAAAACTGGAGATGCAAATGTGGATATGCTGTTAACACGAGGTGGCGTTTCAAGTATGATGGGAACCGTGTCATTAATAATTTTAACTTTAACGTTAGGCGGCTTACTAATGAACTTCAATATTATTGAAGTCGTTATGGAACCTTTAGTTAAACGTTTAAATTCATCTGGTAAATTAATTACGGCAACTATTTTTGCTGGAATTGGAGTTAATTTATTTGTTGGAGAACAATACTTATCAGTTATTTTACCTGGAAAAGCGTTTAAACCCGCTTTTGATAAATCAAAATTAGATAATTTAGCCTTAAGTCGTGCACTTGAAGATGGCGGAACAGTGATTAATTACTTAATCCCTTGGGGTGTAGCTGGTGCGTTTGCAGCAAGCACGTTGGGAGTTCCAACGCTAGACTACTTACCATTTGCGTTCTTTAGCTTACTATCGCCTGTCTTTTCAATCATTAGTGGTTGGACGGGAATCGGGTTACGTGCAAAGAGAGCCTAATAAAAACGGGTCACAATGAATTTTATATTCGTTGTGACCCGTTTTTTTGTTATTTCTCATTCTTATTGAGTGTAATTAAGTACATTGTCATGAAGATGGCGATTAAAACCATGACTGTCCCAAAAAGTGGCGTCATACCTAATCCGAGATTAGAAACAACTTGTCCACCAATTAAAGAGCCTAACGTAATGCCAATATTGAAAGCAGAAATATTTAGCGACGATGCTAAAGTAATATCTTTAGGGGTATATTTTTCAGCTAATTGAACAACGTATAGTTGTAATCCTGGAACATTCATAAAGGCGAATAGTCCTAAGGCCATAACGGTTAATAAACCTAGAATTGACATTTTAGCAGTAAAGAAAAGGATAAATAAGACGACTGCAAGTCCGATAAACATTTTTAATAATGCTTGGAGCGGATTATGGTTTGCTAAACGGCCGCCAATCGTATTTCCAAGGGCAACCATCAATCCGTAGACGATTAAAATGATAACAACAGCACTTTCACTGTAACCCATTGAAGTTTCTAAGAGTGGCGTAATATACGTATAAACAACGAATGTCCCACCGTAACCTAAGGCGGTTAATGATAACGTAATCAATAGATATTTGTTCTTAAGGACACGGATAAAACCATGCGCATCAGATTTTCCAGGAATTGGTAAACCATTTGGTACGAGGAAAAAGTTGGCGATTAAACCAATTAGTCCAATGATACTAATAAAAATAAATGATCCATGCCAACTAGTATGTTGACCAATAAATGTACCTAAAGGAACACCGGTTACAGTTGCAACGGTTAAACCAGTAAACATGACTGAAATAGCACTAGCACGTTTTGAAGGTTCAACAACATCAGCCGCAATAACGGAAGCGATTGTCATGAATATACCGTGAGACAATGCAGAAATAATTCGACCAATTAATAAAATTGAAAAAGTTGGTGCAAATGCTGCAACTAAATTACCAACGATAAATAACGCCATGATACTTAAGAGTAATTTTTTTCGATCAAATTGGCCAGTTAAAATAGTTAGAACGGGTGCACCTATTGTGACACCGAATGCATATAATGAAACGCTAAGTCCTGCCTGACTTAATGAAATACCAAAATCTTTGACTAATAAGGGGATGAGCCCAACGCTAATAAATTCTGTTGATCCGATTGCGAAAGCACTAATAGCCAATGCTAAGAGTGTTAGGGATGGTGATATTTTTGGTTTTTCCATAAGTTTGTAAAGCCTCCTTGATTTTTGTTGGAATAATGCTACAATTTATGATTATACGTGTACGCAACAATAAGACAATAACGTACTAAAAAGTGCTATAGGAACTTTTTAGTGCCTATAGGAGGAAGAATGGAAGATAAAACATATAATATTGGTGTTGAAGCGACTTTAGAAGTCATTGGCGGAAAATGGAAAACAATTATTTTATGCCATTTACGTGGTGGAAAAAGAAGAACTAGTGAGCTGAAACGTGCAATTCCGAAAATAACCCAAAAAATGTTAACGCAACAATTACGTGAATTGGAAGCCGATGGGATTATCTCTAGACATATCTATGAACAGGTACCACCAAAAGTAGATTATCAATTGACTGAATATGGTGAGTCTTTGAGTACTATATTAAATAAATTGTGTGTTTGGGGCGAAAAACATGTTGATCGGTTAAATGAGCAAGACCAACATGTTGTTTTAATGAATCGAGATAAAGTGTCATAACTGTCATTATTGATTGCTATTCGAGAAATGTAGCTGGCAGTTACTGTTGTTCATATGTTATGGCATAATCTGGTAATTGCTGTATAATAATCATTTACAGTTATTTATAAAAATTATTGAAAGAAAGTATGAGAATTAAATGTTAGCAAACTTATATGGACCATTTTTTGATCTAAACAATTGGAAAACAGTTGTCGAATCAAGTAGTGATTGGATAATTATCCTATCATTAGCAGTAATCGAATGCTTATTATCAGTGGATAACGCAATTGTATTAGCTGCACAAACACAAAAATTACCAAGTAAAAAAGAACAAGAAAAAGCATTATTTTACGGATTATGGGGTGCATATATTTTCCGGTTCATCATTATTGGAATTGGAACATTTTTAATTGATTTCTGGGAAATTAAAGTAATTGGCGCTGGGTATCTTATTTACCTATCAGCCCATTATTTCTTTTCAAAAATTAAAACGCCAAAACCTAAATCAGAGAAAAAAAGTAATGGACGAAAAGGTCCATTCTCATTGTTTTGGTCAGT
The DNA here is from genome assembly GCF_056782135.1 of Dellaglioa sp. CoH-56-MRSF-11. The sequence goes on from NZ_JBXAYE010000001.1 coordinate 244,040, forward strand.
TGTTATTTCAATTGAGATGATGGATATTGTTTTTTCAATTGATTCTGTCTTAGCATCGTTAGCAATTTCGACAAATCCAGTCATTGTTTTAATCGGTGGGATGTTTGGAATTTTAGCCATGCGTGGGATTGCGACATTGATTATGAAGTTGATGAAGGTTGTTCCGGAGTTAGAATCAATGGCTTACTTGCTAATCGCATTAATTGCGGTGAAGTTATTCCTTTCTATCCCTCAAATTGGTATCGAAGTTTCAGCAGTACTTTTTGCTGGAATTGTTTTTGGGGCTATTATATTAACGACTTTAATTCATATGTATAATATTCAGAATAAAAAATAACGAAACGAAGGCGATAAAATGGTCACAAAAGTAACAGATAAAACGCTCGCGGAACATACAGATTCCGGATTAACAATTGTTGATTTATGGGCTCCTTGGTGTGGTCCATGTCGTATGATGGAACCTGTTATTGATGAATTAGAACAAGAATTCAAAGATGATATGCAATTTGTAAAGTTGAATATTGATGAAAATAAAGAAACAGCATTGGAATATGATGTCATGAGTATTCCGAGTTTTCTATTATTTAAAGATGGCAAAGCAATTGAAAAAGTTGTTGGTTATCATGATAAGAGTAAATTTTCAAAGTATTTAAGTGAAAAAGTTGCTCAAAATAAAGCAGTATAAATAAAATCCCACTACAAATTTTGTAGTGGGATTTTATTTTAGGCTTAACTATTATTAATGGCAGTCGTAACCTTAAAGGTGCATACTAAAGAAAATTATAAAAGGAGATTATTATGAAAAAAATTGGGTTTATTGGAACGGGCGTTATGGGCTCAGCAATTGTTAGTTATTTATTGAAAGCGAACTATGAAGTAACCGTGTTTAATCGAACCAAATCAAAGACAGATGACTTAGTTAGCCAAGGGGCAATATGGGCTGATTCGCCACAATTGGTTGCGGCTAAAAGTGATATTATCTTCTCGATGGTTGGTTTTCCTGCAGATGTAGAAGCAATATATTTTGAAGAAAATGGTATTTTTGCTGGTGCTAAAAAAGGCGCAATTGTAGTTGATATGACAACAAGTACACCAACACTAGCGAAAAAAATTGGTGATTACGCGGAAACTCATGAGTTGTTTGCGTTAGATGCACCTGTTTCTGGTGGTGATATTGGTGCAAAGAATGCGAAGCTAACAATTATGGTTGGTGGACACAGTGATGTATATGAACAAGTGAAACCTATTTTTGAAAAGATGGGAACAACAATTGCCTTGTTTGGTGGTTATGGATCAGGCCAACATGTAAAAATGGCTAATCAAATTATGATTGCTGGAACAATGACCGGAATGACTGAGCTGTTAGTTTACGCTAAGGCAGCAAACTTAGACTTGGAAAGTGTCATTAAAACAGTTGGCGGGGGAAGTGCAGCAAATTGGAGTTTAGACAATTATGCGCCCCGAGTTTTAAGTGATGACTATACACCAGGATTCTTTGCAAAACATTTTCTTAAAGATTTGCGTATTGCATTAGACGAAGCAGAAAAAATGAATATTAATCTACCCGCAACAAAAGAAGCTAAAGTACTATATGAAAAATTAGTTGATGAAGATGGATTAGGTAATGACGGTACACAAGCATTAGTTAAATTGTGGTGGAAATAAATAAGTCGATACAACTAATAAATAAGACCATTTCAATATGAGATAGTCTTATTTATTTTTGATGATTTTAACCAGCCAATTTGTAATAAGTAATAAAAACAGCATCAAAATAGTAATTAGACCAATAGATAAGGCAAATTTTGATAGTAGAGTCATCATTAAAGTCTGGTGATTAAATAGAGTTAAGAAATAATAAAAGATAATGATTAAAAGTGCTAATAAACTGAATCCAAGACCAAATCCTTTTCTATCTGCTGAGCTTAAATCAAAACCACCAATTGTAATAGATGTTGTGATTAACAACCACAGGATAAGTCTTAATGACCAAGATTGAAATAACGAGGTGAATAGGTTAAATAACGATTGAGTATTAAATGCTTGGTTAACTAGCATTGTTGATAGTAGATTAAAAGAGTGAGGTAGCAGTAGAATAAAAAGGCCAATAATTACGATTGAACAGCCAATGATGGGCGCAATACCGGCCATTGCTTGTCCAATTTTACCACGCATATTTTTAGGTGAGCTATAACGAACGAATCCAAGTGAGTTATCACCAATTTCGGGATGTGGACGTTTAATTAATTTAACTTCAATGGCGTGAAATCCAAATAAAAAAGCCATTATAGCATGACTTGCTTCATGGATAATAATACCCAATGAACCCAAGTATAATTGTTGATTTAATGATAATTGTTTTTTTGTATTACTGTTCACAGCTGTTAGTAAAAAAGCAGCTACAAGAAGTGGTATAACACTAAGAAAAATCAATGTTATTAGCGTATAAATGGTTTGCATCCTTAAGACCTCCTTCGTGATTAAAATATTAGCACGATTCTTAATATTTAGAAACAAAAAAGAGACTGCTGGGAAGGCAGTCTCTAGGGAGTAAGTTGTAGAGCTAATAAATTAGCTCTCTCTCTCATTACTTTGGAGGAGAAATGAAAAAGTATAAAGGTTAGTTATTTATGTTGTTTTGGGATAAGTTCAATATACAACATGAACCTTAAAATAACCTTAACATTAAGAAAAAATTTAAAAATAATCAAAAGTTTTTTTGGAATGCGCTTTCAATTACATTATATGTCCTTTATAATATTGGTATAGACCTTAATAATATTTAGGAGGAATAATAATGGGAAAATTAGGTATTTCAATTTATCCAGAACGATCAAATTATAATGATGATACAGCATATTTAGATTTGGCATGTAAATACGGGTATAAAAGAGTCTTTACGAGTTTACTCCAAGTGACAGATGGTAAAGATAAGGTATTATCAGAATTTAAAAAGACAGTTGCTTACGCAAATAAACTTGGTATGGAAGTAATGGTTGATATCAATCCTGATTTATTTGAACAACTAAATATTAGTTATCAAGATTTAAAATTCTTTGACGATATGGGTGCATATGGTGTTCGATTAGATTTAGGATTTACAGGTGCAGAAGAAGCAGCAATGACACGCAATCCATATGACTTAAAAATAGAAATAAATATGAGTTCTGGGACTAACTATGTGGATAACATTATGAGTTATTCACCAAAAAGAGAGAACTTATTAGGTTCACATAATTTTTATCCACATGAATACACAGGATTAGAGTATAACTTTTTTGTAGCTTGCAGTGAGAAATTTAAAAAATACAATTTAAATACGGCAGCTTTTGTTAATGCTAAGTCAGCTACTTTTGGACCTTGGCCAACTGCTGATGGACTATGTACATTAGAGGATCATCGACATTTAGATATTGCCACACAAGTTAAACATATGGTGATGACAGATTTAATTGATGATGTGATTATCGCAAACGCGTACGCTTCAGAAAATGAATTAAAAGCAGCATCAGAAGCATTCAACGCCAATTATCCGACGATTAAAATTGAAACGGCAGATGATATTACTGAGGTTGAAAAAGTAGTATTATTTGATAATATTCATAGTTACCGCGGAGATCGTTCAGCGTATCTTTTACGTTCGACAATGACACGGGTTGTGTATAAAGATAAAGAATTTCCTGCACATAATACAAAATTAATTAAGCGTGGTGACGTCTTAATTGATAATGAAGGTTATGGACAATATAAAGGTGAAACACAAATTGCTTTAAAAGAAATGAAAAATGATGGTCGTGTAAATATTGTTGGGCATATTATAGATGATGAATTATTCTTACTCGATTTTTTGAAACCATGGAGTCAATTTAAACTAAGCCAAGATTAGCCTAAATGGATCACTAGATAATTTCTAGTGGTCCATTTTAATTTGGTATTAACTAGATAATTCGGTAAAATGAAGTAGTAAATGTAAAATTGATAAGAAGGTCATAAAATGAATTATATAATTGTTGCATTGTTTGCTTTTTTTGGTGGAATAAGTCGGTACTTACTTGGTTTAACGATTATTCAACCAAATGGATTCCCACTGGGGACATTAATGATTAATGTCGTAGGGTGCTTTATTTTGGCGTTCTTAGTTCAGTATATTGAAACAACCGAAAAAGTCCCAGATTGGTTAACTTTGGGGATAAAAACAGGTTTTATAGGTGCTTTTACAACGTTTTCAACATATAGTTTGGAAGCTGTAAAGTTAATAGAGACGCAACAATGGGGCTATGCACTCATCTATGTGTTAGTAACGATTATAGGTGGACTTTCCATGACATTACTTGGTTATTCATTAGGCAATCGGATTGGAGATTGGCGAATGGAGAGTGAACGTTCATGATGACACTATTAGTTGGGATTGGCGCTGCAATCGGTGCTATGTTAAGATATGGGATAACAAATTTAAGTAATCGATATCTAACTGATCAATTTCCAGTTGGAACGTTATTAATTAATCTGATAGGTAGTTTTATTTTAGGTCTTTTAACAGGAATTAATTTATCTAGTCCGATGTTAGTCTTACTTGGTACTGGAACAATGGGTGGTTTTACAACCTTTTCAACGTATAACTTTGAATTGGTTAAATTAATTAAAAGCCAAAAAATATCGTTATTCATGATTTATTTATTAGCTAGTTATATTGTTGGTGGCTTGATGACACTGTTAGGATTAGTTATTGGTCGCCAAATGGTTAGTTAAATTAAAGTATTCGAGCATAATGTGTGATAGGATAGTAAAAATAGGGATGTGAAATAATGAAAATTGCTGTATTAACGGATAGTTCAGCTTATCTTACAGATGAGATTGTTGAACAATTAGATATTAAAGTAGTAAATAACCCAGTATTATTTGGAAATCATGTCTATCATGAAAATGCCGATTTAACGGCAACTCAATTTTATCAATTATTAAAAACAGAAGATGTTTTACCAACAACTTCCCAGGTATCGATGGGTGAAATGGAAGAAAAATTTAAGGCACTTGCTGCTGAAGGCTATACAGATGTTATTTGTATCCATTTATCATCAGGTATTAGTGGATTAGTTGGTAATCTTGAAGCTTTCGCATCATCTGTTTCGGCCATCAATGTGCATGTTTTTGATTCGAAAATTGATTGCGCGGGGATGGGTAACATGGTTCAATTGGCTGCCACATTAGCTAATAAAGATAAAAACGTTATGGAAATACTTGAAAAGTTAGCCGAATTAAGAGAAACAACACGGGTTCTTTTTGTTGTTGATGATTTAAATCATTTAATGAGGACCGGTCGTTTATCAAATCATTCAGGTTTTGTTGGAAACATATTGAAAATTAAACCGATTTTAACTTTTGATAAAGAAGGTAAAATCGTTGCTATTGGTAAAGAACGCAAAATGAAAAATGCCTATTCTGAAATTAAAGCTCAATTCTCAGAAGCAACACGTTCACTTGATTATCCAGTTCAAATTAATTTAATTGATGCGAATAATCCGGAACTTCAAGCTGAATGGGGACAAGACTTGAGAACTAGTTTTCCTAAAATGAAATTTGAATCGGGTTATATTGGACCACTTGTCGGTGTTCACACAGGTGAAAAATGTTTAGGATTAATCTGGTCGAGAGATTGGAAAAGTCTAATAGATTAAATAAAGAAAACGGTTTTATTATGAATTATTATTCATAATAAAACTTTTTTTTGTATAACAAACGAAAATGTTCTGATAATATTCAAAAATAATTCATAATTATTAGCTATGCTTATTCTTATCAAATAATTTAAGAGAATATGGAGGTAATAAATATGAATTTTTTTAAACGTGCTTTATTAAATCTTAAAGCAAAAAAAGGACGATCTTTTTTACTTGTATTAGTTATGTCAGCTATTATGTTATTCGTTTTAGCAGGATTAATTATTCAAAATGCAGCAACAACTGCGGCAAATGATGCGAAGAAGAGTGCGGGTGCAACGGTGACATTATCAGCTAATCGAGATAAAGCTTTTAGCGAGATGAAAACTTCAAGCTCAAAAACCACTAAACCATCATTAAACTTAGCTGGGGTAACAGTCGCAACAGCTAAAAAAGTTGGTGCATTAAGCAATGTGAAGAGTTACAGTATCACCACTTCAACTACAGCTAATGCTTCTTCATTTGATGCCATTAAAACAACATCGACCTCAAGTCAAAGTGGTGGGATGGGCGGCAAGAAAATGGCAACTTCTGCAACAACGGGTGATATTTCTATTTCCGGTGTAAGTTCAACGGCTAGTGCACTAAATACTAGTGGTGCCAAAATTACAAAAGGTCGTGGTTTAAATTCGAGTGATTTAAATACTAAAAACGTTGTGATTGAATCAGAACTTGCTTCTACTAACCATATTTCTGTGGGCAATACAATTACAATGAAATCAACTGGTGGTACGAAGTATAAAGTTGAAGTTGTCGGTATTTATAAAGCTAGTTCAACTAGTTCTACAAGTATGGGTGGGCCAGGAGCTACTGATCCATCAAATACTATTTATACAGCTTACACATTTGCGAATACTTTAAAAGGTAGTAAGTATAAAGATACGGCCGATTCAGTTGTGTATACATTAAGTGATCCAGCCAAGTCAGAAACTTTCACAAAAGCAGCTAAGAAATTAATTAACACATCTAAATTTTCAATGTCAACAAACGATAGTACTTATCAATCAATGCTGACACCATTGAATAATGTTAAGAGTTTTGCCCAAAAAATTGTTCTATTAGTCGCAGTTGCAGGAACTATCATTCTTGCCTTAATTGTTATTTTAATGATTAGAGAACGTCGCTATGAAATTGGTGTCCTCCTATCATTAGGTGAAAAACGTTGGAAAGTTATTGCACAATTCTTTGTTGAAATGTTTATGGTTCTACTCGTGTCATTAGTTGTTGCCGGAATTGGTGGGAAATTCGTTGGTAATGCAGTAGGTGATCAATTGATAAGCCAACAAACAACGACATCTACAACAGCTACAACTTCAAATGATATGCAAGGTGGAGGCGGTGCGCCAAGTGGTACTAAAGGTGGACAATTTGGTGGAACAGATCCAAGTGGTATACCAGGGCAGTCAGCGACAACTAAATCTGAGAAATTAAAGAATCTAAGCACAACTGTAAGTATCAAAGATTTGGCAGAATTAGGTGGTATGGGTCTGGCAATTATCTTTATCTCGATTATGTTAGCATCGTTAGGTATTTTACGACTTGAACCCAAGAAAATTCTGATTTCATAAATAATAGAAAGGAGTGATTAAATGATTGAAATTAAAGATGTCGCGTATTGGTATGAAAATAAGGATAACCCCTTATTTGAAAAGGTTAATTTAACTTTTGAAAGAAGTAAATCATATGCAATTGTCGGTAGTAGTGGCTCAGGAAAAACAACATTTCTCTCACTAATTGCTGGTTTAGATAAACCAAAATCTGGAGAAATTATATATGAAGGTGAGGCAATCAATAAAATCGGATTAACTCATTATCGAAATAAAGATGTCTCGATTATCTTCCAATCCTATAATTTATTTACTTATATGTCAGCGTTGGAAAACTTAATGACTGCGATGGACATTACCGGAGCAACACATGCTGGTGATAAACAATATGCCTTTGATATGTTGAAAAAAGTTGGTATTGATGAGGATATGGCTAAGAAGAACGTTCAACATCTTTCTGGTGGGCAACAACAGCGAGTCGCTGTTGTCAGAACGATGTGTTGTGACGCACGATTAGTCGTAGCTGATGAACCGACCGGTAATTTGGATGAAGTTAATACGAAAGAAATTATTGAATTACTTCAAGATTTAGCTAAATCACAAGATAAATGTGTCATCATTGTAACGCATGAACCAGATGTTGCTAAAATGTGTGATACGCAATATGTATTGAAGGACCGTGAGTTTCAAGTTATAGAGTAAGAAATAGCCATATGTATAAGGAAAACTTATACATATGGCTATTTTAGTTGATTGATATTTAATTTATCGTAGTTGCTTCTTATCATTAAAAAATTGTTTATATGAAAGATAACAAACACTAATTGATGAGATACTTGTTGCTGAAAGTAACATGAAAGTGACCATGATTTGGTATTTAATCGCAAAGACAGGATCAACACCGGCGAAGATTAACCCAGACATCATTCCAGGTAAACTAACGATACCAACCGTTTTAGCTGAATCAATAGTAGGCGACATCCCTGTTTTGATACTTTCACGGATAATAGGGTATGCTGCTTGTTTGAGATCTGCACCGAGTGCTAGTTTTTCTAAAATCTGTTGGCGTTGATCACGGAAATTACTGTTAAGGTTACGGTAACAAAGACCAATCGCAACCATTGAATTACTAGCAATCATACCAGTAATTGGAATAATTTGTGAAGGAATAAATTTAAGCGTTCCAGCTAGTAGTAAAAGGCCAAGTGTAACGGACGTACTACAAAAAATGGCAATGAACGAAATACGAAAACTATGTGGAATTCCTGCGCTTTTTTTATGTGCACTATACGCAGCGTTAAAGAAAACAATGAACATCATAACTAAAGTTAGAATAATATTATTAATATTAAAGACGTACTTTAAAATGTATCCGACGATGACTAATTGGATAATTGCACGAATGACACTATAAATAATATCTTTTGCTAGGCCTAATTTTTCTTTATATACAATTCCTAGTGAGACAAGTACTAATGAAAAAGCGAAAACGAGAGAAAGATTATTAACGGCTAAATTATGCATGTCTAACCTCCGTTATTTTTCCGGCCTCGATATTAATTAATTGATCAGCCAGTTTTATTTCATTATCATCATGAGTAACAGCGATAATAGTGATTTTATTTGAGTCATTTAAACGATTAATTAATGCGTGTATAATGTTTTTACTTTCTGAATCTAAAGCACTTGTGATTTCATCAAGCAGTAAGATTTTGGGTAAAAAGATTAAATTACGAATTAAGGCAACACGTTGCTTCTCGCCACCAGATAGTTCATTTATTGATTTCTGAAGATAACTGCTGGGTAAGCCTACGGATTCTAATTCAGAAATGGCACGAGATTCATCGAAGTCTTGCTTACGAACGATATAAGGAAACTCCAGATTGTCTTTAACGGTTTCGCCGAATAAAACGGGGGTTTGGAAGCAATAAGAAACAATCCGACGATATTCGATTGGGTCATAACTGTCAATTGATTTTTCATTGAACTTAATATCACCAGATGTTCTTGAAATTAAACCAGCGATTAATTTCAAAACGGTACTTTTACCGCTTCCAGATGGACCGGTGATTGTTAAAAAGTCTCCAGGGTTTACTTGAAAAGAGATGTGGTTCAAGATTGATTGGTTACTAAGTTCTAGTGAAATATCTTGTAAATCAATAATAGGTTGCATAGTAGGACCGCCTTTCTGATATAACTCATTTTCAGATTACCATGTTTAGCTGTGGGAATAAAGAAAAGTATTTTAGAGAATCTAAGCATATAGATTTAAAAACCTAATAGTAGTAAAAAAGCTAACATCGCTTAGATGTTAGCTTAGTAAATCTATTTCTGATAACTAATTAATTCGATTATATGCTGATCTGGATCTGAAATTGTAATCGATTGTGCATTTTTAACATCTTGCTTTTCAATCGGGCCAGAGATAATAGTCACAAAATAATTTTTCAAGTGATTTTCCATAGCGGTCATTGAATCACTAACGACGAAACTAAGTGTCATTGGAATAACATTAGTTGATGGCTCAAAAATAATTTTTTGATGGCCAAAATGAACAGTAGGTAACTCACTATTTTCAATCATAGTCATATCAAAAACTTCATGATAAAAACGTAAACTTCTTTGGACATCAGTTACGGGAATTGTGATTGCTTCAAAACGTTTAACTTTCATAAAATAAGAAACCTTCTTTTTATTGTTTTTTAATTTGTTTATTAAAGAAACTGAATAGGAATACAGTACTGATGACGACAATGATTAATTCTGTGACGGGTAAAGCAACCCAAACACCAGTTAAGTTGAAGAAGTGGGCAAAAATAAATAATAAGCCTAGTAGTAAGACATAACCGCGCAAGATAGCTAGAATAAGTGCATGTTTGGGTTCGCCAATCGCTGAGAAAAACATGCTAAACACAACATTAAGGGATGATCCAAATAAGCTTAAGAAGTAGATTGGAATGCCTATTTCAGCATAATGGATTAACTCTTGGTTGTTACTATTATTGAATAATGCAATAATAGGATCTTTTTCAAAGGTCAATGTAAGGTATAAAATTGTGCCAATAATAAAACTAACAATTAACCCAAAACGTAATATTTGCTTAACTTCTGGCCAATTCCGAATTCCAAATTCTCGACTGAGTAAAGGCTGAATTCCTTGGGCAACACCATTAAAAAGTGATAAAGCGACTAAGACGATGTTTGCGATAATTCCATAGGCTGCGACAGCTGTATTTCCCGCTAAACTTAAAATGACAAGGTTGAAAGCAAAAATGCTGACACCTGTACTCATTTCAGTTAGAAAGACAGGGAACCCGAATTGAACAACTTTTTTTATTGTCTTAAAGTGAATAGACGTTCGTTGGAGCGTTAAAAGACGTCCTTCCTTTTTACGATGGAAGGTTAATATAGCTAAAGCAACAATTGGAGAAACAGCAGTTGCCATTGCAGCACCACCCATACCAAGATGTAATGGGTACATAAAAATATAATCAAAAATGATATTGAATAAACTAGATACTAACATGGCAACCATCGATAAATGTGGATTATTATCGTTTCGAATGAAACTTAAAACGAGATAATTACAAGCAAAGAATGGTGCAGCTAGCAAAATATAAGTTAGGTATTCAGCAGCTAATTTGTAAGTTCCTGCGTTTGCACCTAAAAAATAGAGTAAAGGTTTCATGAATAAAAAGCCTAAGACTGAGAAAGCTAGGCCGAAAATAATCCCAACAATTAAAACCTGTGTGAAAATTTTTTGACTCGCTTTTTGATCCTTAATCTTTAAAATAGAAAATAAAGTTGCACCACCAATTCCGAGTAACAACCCGACGCCATTTAATAAATTAAAGAGGGGTAATACAATATTTAAAGCCGCTAAACCAGTTGTTCCAACCGCATTAGCAATGAAATATGTATCTGCCAGAAGATACACAGATAAACCTAAAGTACTTAAAACGTTCCGTGTGACGTAACCTGAAAGTTCACGACGGATAGAAACCGTTTGATTATTCATTTTGAGCTCCTTATCGGTACCTATTTTTTATAATCTTATAATAATGGACAATAAAAAATAGGTACCAACATCCTTCATTAAAAAATGGCCTCTTGGATGTGATAACTATTATTTTTGTAAAACCCGGCGATTTTACACTGTTTTGACTGTCTTTATTCTAGCAACTATTATTCAAAATAGCTAGGACAAACAACTAAATAATAGTCAAAGTAGCTGACTAATCCATTTGATAAAAAGTCGATAGAGGCTTATCTTATGTTATAATTGTAAAGGATACTTAATGGACAGCGACTAGAAAGAAGGGTTTAACAGTGGCAACAACATTGCGATTAGCACCACTATTTACTAATCATATGGTTATGCAACAAGATCAGACAACACGTTTTTTTGGTTATGCAGAACCCAATCAAGAAGTAACTGTAACGATTTCAATGGGCGGTAGCGAAGATACAATTGAAACAGGAATTGCTGATGATACAGGATACTTTTTAATTGAAAGTATCTCATTTTTAGCACCTACAATTGTGACCGTTCTAGTTAAATCAGGAACAGATAAAATAATTTTACGCGACGTACAATTTGGAGATGTATTCTTGATTGCTGGACAATCAAATGCTAACTTCAAAATGGCTAAAGATGATGAATTTGATCATAATAAAACAATGCCAATGATGAATTTACGTTTTATCAATATACCTGAAAAGCAATCAACAGAAGAAAATCCATGGCAAATTGTTGATGAAGAAAATATTGGTAACGTTACAGCATTAGGCTATTATATGGCTAAGAAGGTTCGTCAATATGATGAATACACACCAATTGGCCTTGTATTATGTGCTAAAAATGGGACTTCAGCTGCAAGTTGGGTATCAGAAAGTACACTAATAAATAACGAGACTTTAAAAGCAGCTTATGTTGATACTAAAATTCCAAGTTTAGAAGAATCCGATAATTTATACGATACGATGTTATCACAAGTGGGTCCTTACCGATTTAAATTGTTAACTTGGTATCAAGGTGAACGAGATGCAGGAATAGATACAAAACATTATGGGTTACTTTTGAAAAAATTAATCCGTGAATGGCGCAAAACGCTTAAACAAAATAAATTACCAACTTATATTATTCAGTTACCACAATATAATCATAAGATAGCTAATTCATGGGCTGAAATTCGCGATGCACAACAAAAGTTTGCAGCAACAGAAAATCGGGTTTACTTAGTTACAGCTATGGATGAAGATTCAGCTAACGAGATTCATCCAAGTAGTAAAAGACAATTAGGTTATCGTGTAATCGAATTATATTCTAATTTTGGTAAATTCGATGAAATGCAAACAAGTCCACAATTATCTGAAATTTCAGCTGATGTAAAACAAATGCGTCTTAACTTTTCAAATTGTGAACAACTTGAAACAACAAATGATATTGATTTAAAATGGATCATGCCAGGGGATGTTTTAAAACCTGCAGTGATTGATTTAGGTACAAATGATATCAAGATTCGATTAGAAGAAGAATCAATTGGCTTACAGTATGCATATGCAAATGTAACTTCTGCCGGCTTATGGAACGAAAACCATATTCCAGTTAGTCCTTTTAAAATCTACTTTGATTAATCTTAATAAGTTCTAAATAAAGCAGCCTTACAATTTAAAATTGCAAGGCTGCTTTATTTTAGTTAGTCAATCAAAAAGGCAACTGACTGATATGGAGCTAACGTCATAGCTGTTTCTAATTTGATATCGGTTGGATAATTATTGATGACAGTTGATATTTCCCCGGTAAATGCAGGTAAAGTAATCGTTGTCGTTGTACCATAGAAATTATTTAAAACAATTAAACGTTGATTTTTTAGTATTCTTTGGTAAGCAAAAACTTGAGTATCGTCCATTAAAAGAGGTTGATAATCACCAACAGAGACAATTGGCAGAGTCTTACGTAATTTAATTAGTTGTTGATAGTAATTAAATATTTCGCCGCGTACTAATTCATTTTGAACGTTGACGATAGACTGATTCATTGGCATCAACCATGGTTTTTCAGCTGAGAACCCTGCATACTCAGAGTTATTCCATTGCATGGGAGTACGACTATTATCACGAGATTTTGCTTGAATAATGTCTAAGGCTTCAGTTTCACTGAGTCCTTTCGCTAATAATGTTGGGTAAATGTTTTTGGTTTCAATATCATTATAATCAGATAAATGCTGATATTGAGGATCGCTCATCCCAATTTCTTCTCCCATATAAATAAAAGGCGTTCCACGTAATAAATGAATAGTTGTCGCTAGCATTTCGGCAGATTTTTCACGAAAATGGACGGGATCACCAAAACGATTAATAGCACGAGGCTGATCATGATTATTCCAAAATAAAGCGTTCCAACCATGACCAGCTGTCATACCTAATTGCCAATCATTTAGAATGTTTTTTAAACTCATAAAGTCAAAAGGCATCGTCGTCCATTTATTTCCATGGGTATAGTCAACTTTTAAATGGTGGAAGGTAAAGACCATTGATAACTCGTTGTTTTTGCCTAACGTGTATTCAATACAATTATCGATTGAAGTAGAAGACATTTCACCAACGGTCACAGCATCAGGGTCTTGACCAAAACTAGATTCGTTAAGTTCTTGTAGATATTGATGAACTATTTTTTTATCTGTATACATAAGTCTACTATCAGTACCATAAGGTGCATCAAGTAAATTGACATCTTTACCGATGACATTGATAACGTCGAATCGGAAACCTTTAACACCTTTGTTGCGCCAAAAATTAACAATCTTGGCCATTTCTTTTCGAACTGCTGGATTATGCCAATCTAAGTCTGCTTGAGTTGGGTCGTAGAGATGAAGGTAGTACTTACCCGTATTTCCGAAAGCTTCCCATGCAGGACCACCAAATTTAGAATCCCAATTAGTTGGAAGCGAGCTATCTGGTTTTGCTCCACGAATATAATAGTAAGCCATATATTTTGGATCACCTTTTAGCGCTTTTTGGAACCATTCATGTTCAGTTGATGTATGGTTAAAAACCATATCCATCATGACATCGATGCCTACAGATTTTAGCTTGGTAACAAGTTCATCAAAATCAGCCATAGTACCAAACTTAGGATCAATATGATAATAATCTGAGATATCATAGCCATTATCATTTTGTGGTGATATGAAAAAAGGATTAAACCAAATCATATCAATATTGAGTTGTTTTAAATAAGGTATTTTAGCGATAATCCCTTGTAAATCGCCCAGGCCATCATTGTTACTATCATAAAATGATTTTGGGTAAATTTGATAAATAATTTTATCTTCAAATGTCATCGTTATTCTCCTATTAGTTATATTTTCTTCGTCCGTCGTGCAAAATCAACAAAACTAAAACGATCTGAGCGGTGAATAGCTTCGGTAATCTGAAATAAACGACTATCTTGTAAATAGGTTTCACTTCTTATGACAACAACAGATTCTGTTTTTGGAATGTTTAATAATTTTTGGATAGTTGTATCTGCTGGTTCAACTGTAATTTTTTTAATAGCATAACTGATTTCTAAGCCTAATTTATTTTCAAAATAATCATAAAGCGAATTTTGGGCAACTGCTAAAGGTATCTCAGGTACGATATCTGAAAGTATGTAGTCACGATCAATAACACTGGGTTCATTTTTAACAAGTCGTAGACGTTCAATAAATGTCGCTTTATCGCCAACAACAGACTTAGGTGCAAAACTCTCTATAGGAATAGTTGTGACAAGTAACTGTCTAACTTGTGTTTCCGAATTCATTTGAAGAGACTTATTCAGTTCCTCATATGAAGTAATACCTGAGACGGGAAAAGCGAATCGTTGAATATCTAAAACAAGCGATCCTTTGCCTCGAATTTTTTGAATATAGCCATTGGTTAGTAAATTTTGGAGAGCCTTTCGAATTGTTTCGCGAGAAGTACCGTATAAATGGCTCAATTGAATTTCACTAGGTAGGAATGTTCCTGATGCGTAAATATTATGTGTGATTTTAGTGACAAGATCTTGATAAATACCTAAATGTTTATTTTGGTTCGTCATAATAGTCACCTCCAATGATAAGGTTATTTTAACATAAACATTCTAGTCTATACAAGTATATATAAATGTTAATTTAAAAGAAAAGAAAGCGTTGACATCCTGTATAGACAGGTTTATTATAAGGATAACTTGAAAACGCTTAATCGCTGTAAGCGAATCTAGTTAAATAAATTAAAAAAAATGGGGGAGAGAACAATGTCGATTTTTAAAAGAAAACAAAAGGTAAATGATGATAAGTTTTACGCACCAGCAACTGGGGAGTTAATTGATTTAGAAAATGTGAGCGATTCTGTTTTTGCTCAAAAATTAATGGGTGATGGCTTCGGATTTAAACCAACCGCAGGGGAAATTTATAGTCCAGTATCTGGAACTATAACATTGGTTGCATCAACAAAACATGCTATCGGATTCACGATGGATAATGGACTTGAAATTTTATTACACATGGGTGTTGATACGGTTGATTTAAAAGGTGCACCATTTGATATTAATATTAAAAAAGGTGCTCGTGTTCATGGTGGTGAATTACTTGGGACTATGGATTTAACACAAGTTTCTGAAGCACAATTAGACAATGTTTTAATGGTAGTAATTACAAATACACAAGATAAATTAGACAAATTAACATTATCGGAACCACAACCTTTTGAAGGTGGCACGGAAGTGGGATCTGGTACTGCAAAAGGGGAGGAATAGTTATGGCAAAAGATTACACACAATTAGCTACAGACATTATCAAACAAGTCGGTGGTAAAGAGAATATTAAGAGTTTAATCCATTGTATTACGCGGTTACGATTTTACTTAGTTGATGAAAGTAAAGCAGACGATGAAGTGATTAAAAATTTAACAGGTGTAATTGATGTTCGTCATGCTGTTGGACAATATCAAGTTGTTATTGGACCAGCTGTTACTGATGTCTATGATGCAGTTATTGCACAATTAGGAACATCATACGCAGGTGGCGAGGTCGATGCTGCCGATGATGCACCAGCTGAGGAAAAACCAACAACATTCCGTGGAAAATTGAATGCTGGATTTAATACTTTGATTGGTGTTATCACAGGTTCTATGATGCCAGTAATTGGATTATTGGCTGCTAGTGGTATTTTAAAAGGATTACTTCAAATGGCTGTCGATTTTCGTTGGACAGAAGCCACATCACAGACTTACATTTTCTTATCAGCCATGGGAGATTCAGCATTCTATTTCTTACCTATTATTGTTGGATTCACAGCTGCACAGAAGTTAAAATCTGATCCAATTATTATGGCTATTGTTGGTGGTGTCTTGGTATATCCTTCACTTTTTGGTATTGCAACAGGAACAAAAGTGTTTGGACAACTTTTGGGGATGTCATTAAATACTAACTTATTTGGGATTCCAATTCATATGGTTAACTATACTTACAGTATTTTCCCAATTATTGCTGGAGCATGGTTAGCACATTATGTTGAAAAAGGACTCAAAAAAGTTATTCCACAAGTTTTACGAATGATTTTTGTACCATTGTTAGAAGTTATGATCGTTTCGGCCGCTATTATCATTATTGTTGGACCTATTATTACGTTAATTAGTACAGGTATTTCTATTATTTTAAACACAATTTTAACAGCAAACTACCCAATTGCAGGTTTTGTTATTGGTGGATTATATCAATGTTTAGTTATCTTTGGTTTACATTGGGCAGTTGTTCCTTTAATCGCAAACGATATTGCTTCAAAAGGCTACAGCTACTTAAATGCAATTGTTTCAATTACAATGGTAGCTCAAGGTGCTGCTGTAATGGCAGTTATGATTAAATCAAAAATGGCTAACATTAAAGAATTATCTGGTGGTGCAGTTATTGCAGCATTCAGTGGTATTACAGAACCAGCTATTTATGGGATTACCTTAAAATATGGGCGTGTCTTCTTAGCAGCTAATATTGGTGGTGCAGTTGGTGGATTAGTAGCCGGACTATTAAACGTTAATATGTACGGATTTACTGGTTCATTAATCGGATTCCCTTCATTCTTTACACCTTTAAAGTTTGGTGGAGGAATGAGTAACGAAATTAACTTTTGGATTGCATCAATTGTTACAATAATCGTAGCATTTGGTTGTACTTGGGTCTTTGGATTTAAAGATTCCGATGTACTTGCTGAAAAAGAAGTTAACCGTCGTAAAACAATTGGTAAAGATGCATAGAATTGTAAATTAACTAAAATGTTTATGTGATT
Organism: Dellaglioa sp. CoH-56-MRSF-11; assembly: GCF_056782135.1. The sequence continues at coordinate 261,611 of NZ_JBXAYE010000001.1, forward strand.
ATATAAAAATGTCAAAGGGATATTTATCTCTTTGACATTTTTTTTGTAACAGATAAATTATTTGACTATCTAAGTTTACAAGTGTAAACTAAAAATATAAATTAATGGAGGCGGTATAAATGGATCACAAAGATATGAAAGAAATGGATCACATGAATATGAATCATAAGGATATGAAAAATATGGACCACATGAGTATGGATCACATGGATATGGAAGGAATGGACCACGATCAAATGAACATGGGTGGGCACATGATGCATATGGGAAATCTAAAATTGAAATTCTGGATTTCTTTAGTTTTAGCAATTCCTATTGTTTTAATGACACCTATGATGGGGATTAACTTACCCTTACAGTTTACTTTCCCTGGATCTGATTGGGTTGTAGCACTTATTGGTACTGGATTATTTTTCTATGGCGGTAAAACATTTTTAGATAGTGCAAAGATGGAGCTTGCAGATAAAAAGCCAGCAATGATGACCTTAATCGCAATGGGTATTAGTGTGGCATACTTGTATAGCTTATATGCTGTTGTGATGAATAATCTTGTAGATCCAAGTCATCATGTTATGGATTTCTTCTGGGAGTTAGCAACGTTAATTGTCATTATGTTGTTAGGTCATTGGATTGAAATGAACGCTGTTATGTCAGCAGGAGATGCTGTTCAAAAATTAGCACAACTCTTACCTAAACAAGCACATATCGTTAGAGAAAATAAAAAAATTGAAGATGTTGATTTAACAAATGTTCATGTTGGAGATATTCTGTTAGTTAAAGGAAATGAAACGATTCCAGCTGATGGAACAATTATTTCTGGTAAAACAAGCGTCGATGAAGCTATGATAACTGGTGAATCGAAACAAGTTGAAAAAGTAGTAGATGATGAAGTCGTTGGTGGATCAGTTAATGGTAATGGAGAAATCCAAATGACTGTAACGGGAACTGGTGAAACAGGTTACTTAGCTCAAGTTGTTAAATTAGTCACAAAAGCGCAGTCAGAAAAATCAGATACGGAAACGTTAGCTGATAAAGTTGCGGGATATTTATTTTATGCTGCCATGACTGTTGGTATTTTAGCATTCATTGTATGGTTAATTACAGGGACATTTAGTCAGGCATTATCAATTCTTGTAACTGTTCTAGTGATTGCTTGTCCACATGCTTTAGGTTTAGCCATTCCATTAGTTGTTGCGAGAAGTACTTCTTTATCAGCTAAAAATGGCTTATTAATCAAAAATAGAAATGCGCTAGAAGTTGCACACACAATTGACACATTACTTGTTGATAAAACAGGAACTTTAACTGAAGGTCATTTCGTGGTAACCGGATATAAAACATTTACTGATCAGTTTTCTGAATCAGAAATTATCGGATTGATGGCGTCGTTAGAACGTGGATCGACACATCCTTTGGGTAAAGGAATCATTCAAAAAGCAGAAGATTTAAAAATTGAGATTCCAACTGCAAGTGAAACACAACAAATTAATGGTGTTGGATTAGAAGGACATATTAACGATGATGCATTCAAAATTGTTTCTGAAGCTTATGTTAATAAACAACAGTTATTAACGGATGAAATGGCTTCTGACAACGAAGGAGATTCAATTAGTTATTTAATTCAAAATGAAAAAGTGATTGGGTATGTTGCTCAAGGGGATCAAATTAAACCAGAATCATTTGGTTTAGTCGAAAAATTAGAAAAAATGAATATCAAAGTGATTATGTTAACTGGTGATAATCAACAAGCTGCTGATAAAGTTGGTGCAAAACTAGGTATTGTAGATGTTCGTGCTAACTTAATGCCTGAAGATAAGGCTAAAATTGTTAGTCAGTTAGAGGGCGAAGGACATAACGTTATCATGGTTGGTGACGGTATTAATGATGCGCCTAGTTTAGCAAGTGCAACAATAGGGATGGCAATTGGTTCAGGTACGGATGTTGCTGTCGACTCTGCAGACGTTATATTAGTTAAAAGTAATCCGATGGATATCATAAAATTTTTGAAATTAAGTCGAAACACAAGATTGAAAATGATTCAAAATCTTTGGTGGGGTGCAGGTTATAATATTATTGCATTACCATTGGCTGCCGGCGTTTTAGCACCAATTGGCTTTATTTTAAGTCCATTAGTGGGTGCAGTTGTGATGTCGTTAAGTACAATTGTTGTTGCAATTAATGCAATGATGTTACACGATTAAGAGATAAAAAAATACCACCGTTGATAGTAGTTATCAATGGTGGTATTTTTTAATTTAATCTTTAAAATTGTCGTTTTCAACATCTGATAAGAAGGTACTTAAATGATCAAAGTAAACAGGAGCGTTATCGATCATATGATGATGACCACCCTCAGGAGTTGTTTCAAGACGAGCATGTGGAATTGTTTCTGACATTCTTTTAGCTGTTGCTAAAGGCATTGTTTCATGTTCGCCAAATGTGATTAATGTTGGGACAGTAATATTTTTAATGCGGTCACGAGTAGACCAGTCTTTTAATTTACCAGTCACAACGAATTCATTGTTACCTTGGAAGTAATTATAAACGGGTTCAGCCATTGTGCTTACTAAATGAGAAATTTGGGCTGGCTTTTTACGATCAACATAGCCGTCATTTAAAATATCGACATAACCTTGGTAACGGTCATTATCAAGATCGTTATTTTTTTCACATTCTTGCATGTAGGCAAGCGCATCAGCATCCAATTCTTTAGCACGAATAGCATTAACGTTTGCTAAATATTCGTTAATATCATCAGTCATACTTGAGATAATAGCACCTTTTAAATGGTCACCATATTTTAAGGCGTATTCTTGAACAAGAGCACCACCCCATGATTGACCAATTAGGTAGAAGTTATCTAAACCTAATTTAATACGGACTTCTTCAACTTCATCAATGAAGTAATCAATATTAAGAAATTTATCAACATTTTCTTGTTTAGTAAAATCTGGTTGATCAGAATACCATGAACCGAGTTGGTCATACATTGAAACCTGAACGCCAAGAGGTGCTAATTTTTCAGCAAAATTTTCGTAATATTCATGTGTACCACCAGGCCCACCATGTAGACAAAGTAGTTGGATATCACCTTGTCCTTCAGTATGAGTCCAGAGATGATAACCATTATCTAACGTAATAATTTTCGTTCCGTATGCCATATTAATCCACCTAATTTCTTAAGAATAGATTAATCATAGCACTTTTATGATTATTTACCAGAATGAAAGTGAGGATGGTATTTTTTTAAGAGTGTTAGTTGCATATTTTAGTGAGTTAGCTTAAAGTTATGTTAACTAATAAAATTAAAAGGTTAACGGTGTAAAATGAAAACTAAAGACAGTATTCTAAAAATATTAGCTGGACAACAAGATACTATTATTTCGGGAGAACTATTGGCTGAAAAACTTGGCGTTTCGAGAACTGCTATTTGGATGGCTATTAAGAGTTTACAAGAGCAGGGTTTTGACATTAAGACGATTCCACAAAAAGGATATAGTCTAAATGATGGTAATCAGTTGAACGCACAACTAATTCAATCTTATTTAACAACTGACATGATGCAAATTGAATTATTTGATGAAGTGACATCTACCAATGTATTGGCGAAAGAGCGTTCAAGCCAGCCCGATATACAGGGTCCACTGTTAATAGTGGCCAATAGTCAAACAGCAGGATATGGTCGATTTGGTCGAACATTTGAATCACCAGAAGAGACTGGGATTTATATCAGTTATTTATTGAGAATTGATCAACCTATCAAAGATGTTGGTCAGCTAACGACAGCAACTGCCATGGCGGTTAGTTATGCTTTAGAAAATAAATTGAAAATTCAACCACAAATAAAGTGGGTGAATGATATTTATTATCAAAATAAAAAAGTCTGCGGGATTTTAACGGAGGCTGTCACAGATTTTGAAACGCAGCAAGTGACAAGCTTAGTTATAGGGATTGGGCTAGATTTTAAAACAGACCTTAAAAAATTATCTCCAGAGTTACAAGATAAAGTGGGTTCATTAATTGATGAATCGAATAATGTCACACGGAATGAGTTGATTGCTGAAATTACCAATCAATTTATCCAAATCTATCAGAATTACCAAAATGGTGACTTCATGAATGATTATCGTAAACGGTCACTAGTTATTGGACAGACAGTTACTTTAAAAAGTGGTCATCAAGAAATTATTGGTACAGTTGAAACAATTAAAGATGATGGACAGTTGGTATTGAGAGATAAAAATGGGCAAATAACGACTTATATGGCTGGTGAAATTACAAAGGTGAATGTGGAAGGCTTAACAAATGGGACAAAATAAACAGTTAAAACAATTAATTATAGCAGCAGAGTTAGCAGCCGTTTTGGGTGTTTTATCCCAGTTAACCATTCCATTGGGGCCAATCCCGTTAACGTTACAAACCATTTTTATCGGATTATTATCGAGTTTGAGACCGGTTCAAGAAGGATTAAAAGCGGTGGGCATTTATCTCCTATTAGGATTAATAGGAATCCCAGTTTTTGCTGGATTTCATTCGGGACTTTTTTCTTTAATTGGACCAACAGGTGGTTATTTATTTGGTTTTTTAGCCTATATTATCTTAACGGGGCTGTTTTTAAAATGGTATGGTAATGGTCGTTGGCAGTTGTACATGGGGAATTTATTAGGTGCTAGTGTGCAATTAGTTTTAGGAGCAATCTGGTTAATGGTTTACCAACAAACCTCGATGCAACAAGCATTTTTAATAGGTATTTTACCATTTTTGATTGTTGGATTTATTAAAGTTATTTTTGTGTGCGAATTGTCTCATTACTTAATACGTAGATATTGATAAATAAAAAAAGAAAATCATCAATAATTTTTTTGATGATTTTCTTTTTTATTTAGAATAATGATACTGTACTAACAGATTGATAAGGAATTTTAAGACGCGAATTAGCTAAGTTAATAGTATAACTATCTGAATCGTTATTTCGTAAAGTCATCCCAAAATCTGTTGCGTAAATGATTAATTCAATCTGATGACCTTCCTTAATGTGATAGGCAGTTGGTTGTAAATCAAAATCTACTGTGTTGAAAGTTCCTGGAAGGACAGAATCATTTTGATAACGATTTGTCCTATTTTGTAAATTGATATGACCTTTGGAAATCATTTTCCAAGGAGTTTTTGTGGGATTTTTAGTAAATTCAACCAAATCATCTTCACGCCAATGAAATCCCATATCTAAAGATTTTCGTTTGAGAATGGATGGCACGGGGGTGAGTCTATTTTCTTCACCATAATCGATAAGCATGCAACTAATGAGCCCTTTTGTTTGTAGTGCTGCAACAGACAATTTTATGTGAGCAGAACCGGAAATAAACAGCGGTTCTGTTAATGGTTCTGAGATTAATTGGATTCTATTTTTAGCCATTTCTGTTTCTTTAGTTGAAACTAAAGCTTGATTCCAAAGATGATTATCTCTGACGTAGTTGTTAAAAAGGTCAGTTGGTAAGTTATCTTTGAAAGTAGCAAATTGGTGAGCATCTGATGTGACTGATTGTGTTAATTTATTTTGTTGGAAATGATAGGATTGGGTAGGAGAATCCGGGTCTGCCCAATCATCATAAGTGTGCCACGTTTCAGCTTCTAGGTTATCTTGTATGGTGACATTGGGAATAAGTGTCTCAGCACCATTTTCGATATTATAAAGTTGATTTGATAACCATAAATTCATCATATCAGTGAAATCTAATGAGCGAAAGTTATTGATATAGATATGTTTACCTTGGTGTAAGAATAATTTTTTAACAATAGGTAAAGGACGTAATGCTTGCCAAAGTTGTTCAACTTGGCGAGGTTTGACGTTCCAATCATTTAAACCATGGACCATAACAATATTTGCTTTGATATTTTTAGTTTGGTTTAAATAATTACGTTCATCCCAAAATTTATTGTAATTACCAGATGCACGGTCTTGTCCTATAGATAATCGATTCATAACTTTGTCAAAGTAGTCTTGAATATTAGCGTAGTCGGCGGCATCTTTTTGGCGACTTAAACAAAGCGCAGCTAAAACATCTGCATCTTCACCTTGGCAAGCTTCAGGCGCGACGACTAGTCCATTTTCACGATAATAATCATACCAACTTGAAATAGCGGCTTCAGAAATGATTGTTTTTAAGCCGGATACACCAGTTGTTGCAGCTGCAGTAGCAAGCGTACCAAGGTAAGATTTACCAGTCATAGCAACGTTACCATTACTCCAAGTGGCTTTAATTGATCGATTATCGAGTTTATTTGTGAATGCTTGCCGATGTCCCGTTAGCCATTCAATAATGGCGACGGTTGATACCGTTTCTTCAACACTCCCACAAGTACGAATACCATCTGATTCTCGAGTACCAATACCAGCTGCATAGACGATTGCAAATCCTCTAGCTAGCATGTAATCGTTGAATGTATACGAAGATTCACGGCTAAAGGTTTGCTCAGTTTCTGTTGATTCTGAGAGGATTGATCGTGGTTCGGGTAAGTTGGATTTCTGATAGTTATAGGTGATATCAGATTCAGTTAATTCAGTAACTGGTTTTTCGGTAAGCGGGATATCAACGTTGCGCATTAATTCAGAATCATCATTTGTGCCTTGATTGTAAGGACTTGCTGTATAAAGAATAGGTACTTTTAGTCCGGATGTAACTAGTGGTCTTAAAATTTCTGTTTTTAATAAATCACGTTGACCATCTTGGTCAGTATCTAATGGGGCTTCAACGTAGACGACTTCACGAATCAGTTTAGTTGTATCAAAAACAGGTTGCGCTTTTCCATTGAAAAATAAAGGTTTCGCATCTTTATAAAATGAAACAAAGTACCCTTTATTTGCTAGTGTATCTGTGAAGACTTGGCCATTTTTGGTATGTGTTGTCAGTAAGAGATACCATGCGGACCAAAAATCATTAACGGATTCAATAATTTCAATAGAAGGTAACTGAATTTTAGCCATTGCCGTAAATGGGTCATCAATTTTGAAATCGACATCGACTTCAAATTCTAGTAACTGTAATGCAACATTATAAAAGATAACAGGTGTTAATTCCTTTTTTGTAGTAAAAAATTCATAAACAGAAATGGATTCTGTCGCTAATAAGGACATCATTTTTTGTTGTTTCGCACCGATTGTTTGATAGTCGATGAGAATTTTATTGAGTAATTGTTCAAATAAATGTGTAGGATTGGTTTCGGAGGCTATATACAAATTAATAGCTTTAAGTTCTTTTATTTGTGTCTCAAAAGTAGGTGTATAGTTAGCAAATTGATTATTTTTCATAAGTCAAAAACTTCCTTTCAGAATTGAGTAAGACACTGGGTTAAGTATAGCTTAAATGTAAAGTTGGTTGAAATGATACGTCTTTATTGACAAAAAATAAGTAACTAGGTAAAGTTAATCACATTAAGGTAACTAAAAAAGGAGAGTGTCTAAAGTGAGAAGGAAAATTGCGGTAGTTTTAAGTATCATGTTTATAGGGGTGCTAGCTGCTTGTTCAAAAACAGCGACGAAAGACGATAACATATTAAAAGTGGCTGTAACTGATCAATTAGGCACTTTAGATTCTACTAAATACAGTGATACATTTAGTGTTGAAGCAATACAAAACGTTTATGAAGGATTGTATACGTATAATCAAAAAAATAAACCAGTGTTAGCTGCAGCAAAAAGTGTGACGGTTAACAAAGCAAAAACAGTTTACACCTATAAATTAAGAGCTGAGAACTGGTCAAATGGGACTCCTGTTACAGCAAATGACTTTGTTTACGCTTGGCAAAAACTAGCAAATCCTAAAACAGCATCACCTAATTCACAACGAATTGATATTATTAAAAATGGGTTTGCTATCCGAAATGGCAAGATGGCCGTTGATAAGTTAGGTGTTAAAGCGCTGAATAAAACAACATTAGAAGTTACTCTGGCACAACCAATTAGCTATTTACCAGAAGTATTAACGGGTGCACCATTTGTACCTCAAAATGAAGCTTACGTTAAAAAACAAGGTAGTCAATATGCAACGGATTCACAACATATGATTGTGAATGGTCCTTATAAATTAACTGATTGGGAAGGAACTAATAACAAATGGTCATATGTTAAAAATACCAGTTATTGGAACGCTAAATCAGTTAAGTTAGCTAAAGTTGACGTTCAAGTTGTTAAAGATGGTGCAACTGCTGGCAAGTTATATCAAACAGGGAAGATTGATTTCTCAATGTTAGCAAATGATTATGTTAAACAATATAAGAATGAAAAAGGGTTCGCAACACGTAAAACACCAATGATTGGTTATTTAGGTTTTAATACTAAGCGTGAGGCAACTGGTAATAAACATATTCGTAAAGCAATTGCGCTAGGATTTAATAAAAAATTATTAGCTAGCAAAATTCTTAATGATGGTTCATCTGCATTAAATGGAATCGTCCCAGCTAAATTTGTGTCAAATCCGATTAATGGGGAAGATTACCGTAAAGAAGCAGGAGACTTGCTTGCTTTTAATAAAAAAGAAGCTAAAGCAGAATGGGAAAAAGGACTTAAAGAGATCGGTAAGAAGGACTTAACAATTGAAATATTGGGTTCTGATACGCCAGAAGCTAAACAAGTGATTGAATACTTGCAAGCGCAGTTAGAGAGTAACTTACCTGGATTAAAAATTAACGCACGTAATATTCCAATTAAATCGCGATTAGCAGCAACAACGGCTTACCAATTTGATATCGTTTATGGGACATGGACACCAGATTATGCTGATCCAATTAACTTTATTAATGATGGTGGCGCTTATCATTTAAATACCGATTACAAAAATGCACAATATTTAAAAGATATCGATCAGTCTAAAAATGAATTTGCAACAAATCCAACGAAACGTTGGAATAGCTTGATTGATGCTGAAAAGCAATTGGTCGAAGAAGATGCTTATACAGTACCTGTTTTCCAAGGTGCAATGGCCTACTTATTGAACCCAGATGCATCCGGATTACACATTAACCCATATGGAACGACATTATTTTATCGTGACATGTCTATTAAGTAGATAATAGTTAGCTGTTTCAAAGCTTTATAAAGTTAAAATAAGATAGATTAAAGTCTGGCCTTTGGTCGGACTTTTTTTGTTGTAAAATGTTAAACTGGTGGAAGTGTATTAATAATAAATGAGGTGTGAACCCATGAAAAAGTTACTTCAGAAGAACATTATTTTAATTCTAACGATTATTATCGGTGGCATACTCGTAATAGGTGTTAAATTTGATCAAGCACTGTATTCAGATACGATTGTTAAAATAACACAGGTTAAGGATGAAAAAACTGAAAAAGTAACAGATGAATTTGAAAATAAAGATACACAGACTAAACAAAAATTATTTGGAACTGTGATGAATGGTAAGTATAAAGGGCAAAAAATAAGACTACCAAATACATATTCTTCATCTCGCGCAAATGATCAAAAATACCAGAAAAATGATCAAGTATTTGTAACGATTAATCCTCATAAAAGTGGATTAACTGGTATTATTGATGGGTTCAAACGAGATGTCGTCGTGGCCATATTAATTTGGATTGCCGTTAGTATGCTGGTAGGATTTATGCAGTTTAGTGGCATGATTGCTGTATTAAGTATCGTCTTAAATATGATTATTTTCTTTTTAGCCATTAAATTTGAAATATTCGTTAATATTACGAACTTCTTTTGGATTTTCGCAGGTATTGCTCTAATATTTGCAGTACTGACCTTGAGTTTGGTAATTGGCTTTAATCGACAGATGCTGGTCACGTTATTGGCAACTTTGACGGGAACTAGTTTATCGTTAATCATTAGTGTCATTATTTTAAAACTGACAAATGATCAAGGGATGCATTACGAAGCTCTATCTTATGCAACGCAAGCGCCAAAGGAACTATTCCTTGCTGCCACACTACTAGGTTCTCTAGGGGCTGTCATGGATGAATCGACAGATATCGTTGCAACACTATTTCAATTAAAAAAAGAACAACCAACTATTTCATCGAAAGAACTTTTTAAATCTGGACGTGAGGTTGGACAATCGATTATGGGACCATTAATTAACGTCTTATTCTTAATTTTTATTGCTGACATTTTCCCACTTGCCGTTTTGTACTTTAGAACGACCAATACAATTGGCTATACTTTTTCATGGACCATGGCTTTAGGAGTTGTCCAAACATTAATCAGCGGTATTGGGATTGTCATTGCGATACCTGTCGCAAGTTTTTTTGCAAGTCGATTAATCAAAGGGGATGACACATTATGATTACAATTGGTTGGTTAAGTGCCATTTTATTTGTCTTAATGGTCATTGTTGGAGGAATGAATGGTGTTCGTTCATTTTTAAGCTTATTTTTTAATTTTATCATGTTATTTTTTACGATTATTTTAATTACGGGAGGATTTCCGCCGGTAGCAGTGACCCTAATTAATGGCATTATTATTTTAGCTATTACGATTTTTCTTGGTGATGATAATGTGCAAGTTACTGAAACTGCTTTTTATGCTTCGTTAATTGTTCTGGTTATTCTCGTTCTTTTGATTATTCCAGTTGAACATTTTGCTGCAGTTCAAGGTTTTGGTGCAGAAGATAGTGAAGAAATAGAAGCATTTTCGTTATTAGTAGGCGCTAATTTTATGCAAATAGCGATTTCAACAGCTATTTTTAGTACTTTAGGCGCAATTGCTGAAGGTGCGATTGCAATTTCGGCTGGCTTAAATGAGATTATTGAACAAACACCAACAATTGATTTAAAAAAGTTATACGCAGCTGGTATTAGTATTGGTAAACATATTATTGGAACAACGTTTAATACACTATTTTTTGGTTTCTTTGGTGGCTTTTTAGCGCTATTTATTTTATTAGTACAGACGCATGCTACATTCGCAGATATTATAAATGATAAAATTTTTGTTGCAGAATTAATAATGATTTTATTTTCTATTATAGGTGTTATTCTAGCGGTTCCAATTACAGCATGGGTTTTAATTCAAAAATTAAAAATAAAAAAATAATTGAAATGAGTTTATGGTTATGTGTATAATTAAGAGATACTAATATAGGGGGATTTAAAATTGAATTATAAAAATTATATTGCTGAATTTATCGGCACATTTTTCTTGGTATTATTTGGTACAGGGGCAGTTACGTTAGGTAACGGTAGCCCACTTGTTATTGCACTTGCATTTGGTTTAGCTATTACATTGATGGTTTATGCTATTGGACCTGTTTCAGGTGCACACATCAATCCTGCTGTTTCATTAGCAATGTACATCAACAAGCGCATGTCATTGACTGATATGGTTGCTTACTGGGTTAGTCAAATCTTAGGTGCGATTGTAGCATCTAGCGTGGTTAAGATGATTATTTCATCAATGACAGATACATCAAAAGTTGCTGATGGTTTTGGTTCAAATAGTTATGCAACAATTCCTGGTGGTATGGCATTTTTCGTTGAAGCCTTATTCGCATTCTTATTCATCTTTATTATTTTGATGGTTACGAGTGAAAAATTTGGTAACAGTAATATTGCTGGCTTTGTGATTGGTTTAACATTAACAGTACTTATCTTTGTTGGTTTACCACTTACAGGGGTTTCAGTTAACCCTGCTCGTAGTATTGGACCTGCACTTTATGCCGGTGGCGATGCACTTTCACAACTTTGGGTATTTATTCTTGCACCATTAGTTGGTGGTGCTATTGCAGCATTCGCAGCAAAATATATTTTTAACAGTGAAGAAGCTTAATTTAATTAAGTGAATCATAAGCAGTGAATTCCGAGAGGGAATTTGCTGCTTTTTATTTTTAATGTATGTTATGGTTAATATAGATAGTGACAAGTGAGAGGAGAAATAATGGCATTTTTAGGAACGATTTGTTTAGTATTAGTGGCAACATCAATTGCGGGTCATGTCAGCACACGAATTGGTGTTCCTAGTGTTATCGGGCAATTATTAGTTGGTGTTTTACTTGGACCAGCAATGTTGAATTGGGTCCATTCAGATCATTTATTTGCGATGTTCGCAGAAATTGGTGTGATTATTTTAATGTTTATGGCGGGATTAGAAAGTGATTTAGATCTACTTAAAAAGTATTTAAAACCGGCCTTATCAGTTGCGACTTTAGGTGTTGTCTTCCCTATCTTAGTTGTCTATTACTTTGGTCGAATTTATAATTTTGGATTTGAATCGGCTTTATTTTTAGGTGTTATCTTTGCGGCAACGTCAGTTAGTATTTCCGTCGAAGTCTTGAAAGAATTAAAACGATTAGATTCAAAAGAAGGTGCAACAATCCTAGGTGCGGCCGTTGTGGATGATATCTTAGCTGTTGTTATTTTAAGTGTATTAGTTAGTGTATTTGGTAATATTACAAGTACCGGTGATAGCGCACAAGCTAACATTTGGATTGGCTTCTTATTAGAATTTGTTTACTTCATTGGTATTTTAATCCTATTCAAGTGGGTGGCGCCTTTCTTGATGAGATTAAGTGAACGATTATTAGTTGGCTCATCGATTACGATTATGTCACTGGTTATCTGTCTAGGTATGGCCTACTTAGCTGACTTAGTGGGGTTAAGTGCTGTTGTTGGTGCCTTTTTTGCAGGAATTGCAGTGGCACAAACACCGTATAAAAAAGAAATTGATGCCAATATTGAACCAATTGGTTATGCAGTCTTTATTCCAATGTTTTTCACGAGTATTGGATTAAGCATGTCATTTGATGGATTTATGAAAAATATTTGGTTTATCGTTATTTTAACGATTTTGGCCGTCCTCACAAAATTACTAGGTGGTGGATTAGGTGCTAGGTTACTTGGATTTGATTTAAATAGTGCATATGTAATCGGTGCGGGGATGATTTCTCGTGGCGAAATGGCTTTGATTATTGTCCAAATTGGGTATACCGCACACTTGTTGTCGACGGAATACTATTCGGCAGTTATCATGGTAATTATTATTTCAACTATCGTAGCACCGTTTATGTTAAAACATGCGATTGGTCGACAAAATAAAATTGAATTGAAGAAATAGTTGAACTGTTGAGGAACTAGCCTAGTGCTAATTTTTCAACAGTTTTTTATTTTTAAATGGTTACTAAATATCGCTATTCTGGCGTATTCATTTTATAATGAATTAAATAACTTCAAATGAAGAAGGTGGAATAATGAAACAATTATTGATTGCACAAGATTTATCTAGTGTTGGTGGTGTTTCATTAGGGATTGCGGTTCCTGTTTTAGCTAGTTATCAACAACGGACGACAATATTGCCAACAATGTTATTAAGTAGTCATACAGGTGGATTTGGAGTACCAATGAAGGTAGACATCTCACCATTTATAAAAGCTTTTGAAGAACACTGGGCAACTATTCCAGTTCAATTTACGGGCGCATATTTGGGCTATCTAGGGACGGCAGAAAGTATTAAAATGATGGGGATTCTACTAGATAGGTTATCTGATGATAAAGCACTCACCGTTATTGATCCAGTTATGGCTGATCACGGCACGTTATATTCAGGACTGACAAACGACTATGTAGAAGAATTAAGCATGTTATGTTTAACGCAAGCAGATTTAATTTTACCCAATTTAACAGAGGCTTACTTATTGGCAGACTGTAATTATCAGGAAAATCCTAGCGAGGCAGAAATTAAAAAGTTACTAACACGTTTATTAAAGAAATTAAATTTAAAAGCGGTTATAATTACAGGAGTTACAAACCAGAAAAATCAAATTGGTGTTGTTTTTCTAACAAAAGAAGGCGAATCAGGTTGGGTATTAAAAGAACAACGTGAGAATCATTATTTTGGGACAGGAGACTTGCTAGCAAGCTGCGTAGTGGGTGAGTTAATGAATGGTCATTCACTAAGGGAAGCATTGGAATTTGCAGTAGAAGTAACATGGAAAGCGATGAGTAATTCTGATAATGAAGGACTTGATCAAAGGTTAGGGGTTAATTTTATGAGTATTTTACCCGATATTAACGATAGAATGGAAAAATAAAATGAGAAATGAAAGATTAAGAAGCATTATTTTAGCGGGATTATTTGCGGCAATTATTTATATAGGTATCTCAGTTTTTAGAATACCAATCCCAGCTATGGTGGGAAAACCATTTATTCATTTCGGTAATTCACTAGCAGCATTGGCCGTGATTTTTTTAGGGTTTAGTTATGGCACAATTGCAGGAGCGATTGGTCTGGGATTATTTGATATTTTGAATGGTTATGCAGATACGTCATATTTTACTGTACTAGAAGTAGTGGTTATTGCATTACTAATTACGGTTGTTACGAAAGGATTAAAAAATTATCATGGTAAATATTGGATTATCATTATTGCTGCAACGGCAGGAATTGGTAAAATAGGAACATCATATTTAGTTTCGATTGGTGAAGCAATGATTAAAGGTGTTAGTTTTAATGTCGCCGCTGTTCAGGCGTTTTTAAGTTTACCTGCAACTGTTGTTAATTCAATCTCGACAATTATCATTGTTAGTTTATTATACGTACCCATTAAGCGATTGATGGTAAGGTTTAATCGGTAAAAAAGTCCAAATAAAAAAGGGTTGATGTGCGTGAGCTCACATTTACCCTCTATACAAATTGTCCAGATTGAACATATTTCATTTCTGTTGATAAGTTGGAAACGGCTGTTTCGATTGTTACCCCAGAACCTGAAATGGCTGGATTATTTTTTGAACTAGCAATAAAGATTTGTTTTTCAGTGTCTAAAGAAATCGTATACCAGTTTTTACTAAATGTTCCAAATTTCATAAGTGTGTATCCTCCGTATTTCTATATCTTACTACCATGAAAGCGCATTCTACTTTCTTTAGTAGAAGCTTAGTATAGTACGTACATAAAATGAATGCAAGTCATTTGTTTTATATTAACCAAAAATTTTTTAAATAATATGAAGAAGTCTAAAAACGATAAAGGGATGATTTAATGCAAAAACGAATATTCGTGATCACGGGTGCTCCGGGAACAGGTAAAACGACGATTAGAGACTATCTAACCAAGCAATTTGATGCCAAAAAGGTGATTACTCACACAACTAGGCAACCAAGAGTTAATGAAAAAAATGGTCGCGATTATTATTTTGAATCCGATGAAACTTTTTTTAATTTTCATTATTTAGAACATGTTGAGTATGATCGCCATTACTATGGTTCATCAAGAGAAGCGATAGATGCTGCTTGGTCAGAGGCAAAAAATGCGACAATTGTACTCGATACGGCAGGTGCCATCACGTATTCAAAAGAATTACCAAAAGAAACAGTTGTCTTATATTTGTCTGTATCGGATAATCAGATATTACAAGATCGGTTAATTAAACGGGGAGATACGATTCGAAATCGAAGTTTACGCTTAGATTCTGGTGAAGCAAAACGAGACATGAAACTTCCAGCAGATCTTGAAGGTATAGCACATGTCATTATTAATGACGATTTAGTTGACGCAAAGAAACAGATTGATCAGTTAATTCAATCATTAGGTTAAGAGTGATTGCTTTTTTTAGTTGATATGGTATTCTTCTTAAAGAGTAACCATTATTATTTAGAAATGGAGATAAGCCTTTTGACTGAATTAATTGATGATGCATTGCATATACTAAAAGAAAATAAATATAAAATTACGAAACAAAGAAAAAGTTTATTAACGTATTTAAGTCAGTATGAGGAAGCTTATGTTGACGTTACAGTTGTGGATGACTATATGAGAAATAAATATCCAGGGATGAGTCATAATACAATTTATCGAAATATCAAAGAATTTAAAGAAATGGGTCTTGTTGAGCAACGGATGAATGGTGAACGAGCCTGTGTAAAATATCAATGTGATTTTAGTCACAAACATCACCATCATTTTATTTGTACTTCTTGTAGTAAGGTGGTTGAACTTGATAGCTGTCCGCTAGATTATTTTGTAAAACAGTTACCAGGTTACAAAATAGAAGAACATAAATTTGAATTACATGGGATTTGTGATGAATGCCAAAAAAAATTATCGAAAAATTAAGTTTATCTTCGAATAAACTTCAATAACAAATGGTTTAATGGAAAAAGTACAAAATTGGAGTGAGAGTTAATGGCATATAGAACGCCACCATTTATAACACCTTTTGCAATTGTTTCTATCGTACTTGCATTGGGCGCAACTAACGTTGTTGTTAACAAAACAACGAATACAAACGAAGGAGCAACAGTTTCTTCAGTAGCTTCATCACCGTCGGAAACTAAACCTAAAGTAGACGATAATTCGAGTTCCAAAGAAGTAAGTTCATCTTCTGAGACGAGTTCTTCTGATTCGTCCTCTTCATCAGAAAGTTCAAAAGATGAGTCTAGTAGTTCAAGTGCTGCCGATGAAACATCAAACAAATCAGCAAGTACAAGTGCCGATAATACAACGGATGATAAGAGCGCGGAAACAAGTACCGATGACACAACTGATACAAGTACAGATACTGATACAAATGCGGATAAAGCTAGCTCGGCAACAAGCACAAGTAGTAGCGTGAAGAATACTAAAACGGTAACGACTGACAAAGCCAAAGCCAGTGCAGAAACGACAAATACAGACTAAGGATTAGGAGGTAAATAAATGTTTAGTTTACTAGATTTAGCAAACCATTATTTAGGGTTTATTAATGTTAATTTAAAATTAAAAAATAGAATTTATACTGTTTTAGGCTTTCTTGGTAATTGGTATTTATTGTATATCGCATCACGATATTTCATAAATGGTTATTATGTTAGAGGTAGTTTGTTTATTCTTGCTTTTTTTGTTTTATTATATTTTATTGTTTTAAATGTTATTCATTATTTTACAAATAAAACAACTAAATTTGATCCTTCACCGAAAATTGAAAAATTGTTGGGCGGACCGCCTAAGGAAGAAATTGAAGGAGATAAACGTCGCCGAATGCAACCAGGTTATGTTCAAACGAATGGCCTATTTGATTCTAAAATGCTGATGCCAGCGACACTTAGGACAAATAGAAACGAAAAAGTAAGTATTCAAAAAATTGCTGATCAAATGAAGCAAGTTAAGTATTCAGATTTTGATTATGATGGATTGTCAGATGATGCTATTATAAAAGAAATTCAGAAAACAGGAAAACCAGTGTCAGAGTTAGCACAGCCCGTTGCTTTTCCATTTTTTGAATTAAAAATAGAAGACGAAAAAATGAATGTTTACGCTGGAATGAATCAGATTGATAAACAATTGATTGGTCGCCTAACCCATGTTGGTTTATCTGATATTGAAACGGCTAAAGAACAATATGATATTTACTTAGCAACAGCAACTATTTATGGTGGTAATCAGAAGGTTGCTGGTCGATCATCAGTTATTGAAGAATCACATAAATTTCACGTTAAAGTTCAAATTGCCTATAAAGAAAAAGAAAATTAGTAAAAAAGTGATAGCAAATAACTACATTGCTATCACTTTTTTTGTGATTATATGGTACATTTAAAAAAGACTGCAATTAAACATCCATTTGGTAGTATAATTAAAGTATCACAAAAAAGAATAAAAGAGTTAAGAGAAGGGGATTGAGAGTATGGCAATGATCGAATTTAAAAATGTGGAGAAATATTACGATAAATTTCACGCATTGAAGAATATCAATTTAAAAGTTGAAGCAGGCGAAGTCGTCGTTATTATCGGGCCATCTGGTTCTGGAAAAAGTACATTAATCAGAACTATCAATGGTTTAGAGCAAGTTAACGAGGGGCAACTATTAGTTGATAATTTTGATTTAGCAGATAAGAAAACGAATATTGATAAAATCAGAAAAAATGTTGGGATGGTATTTCAACATTTTAACTTGTACGAAAACAAAACTGTTTTAGAAAATATTATGCTTGCACCACGTTTAGTTTTAAAACGGGATGAAGCTGAAAATAAAAAAATCGCAATGGATTTATTAAAAACAGTTGGACTTGATGATAAAGCACAATCATATCCTAGAATGTTATCAGGTGGACAATCGCAAAGAATTGCCATTGCCCGTAGTCTAGCTATGAAACCTAAGGCGCTATTATTTGATGAACCAACTTCTGCATTAGATCCTGAAACAATTGACGATGTTTTAAAAGTTATGAAAGATATCGCTAAAAATGATGGGATCACAATGATTGTTGTAACTCATGAAATGGGCTTTGCTCGTGAAGTAGCCGATCGTGTTATTTTCATGGCTGATGGTCAAATTCTTGAGGATGATACAACAGTAGAATTTTTCGACAATCCAAAAGAAGAACGTGCAAAAAAATTCTTGAGTAAAATTATTAAACATTAAGGAGCTCAAGACTGTGAGAGTGGGGATTAAAATATGAAACAATTAAGAAAAATTAGCTTATTGTTTATGAGTATAGCTATGGTATTAGTTATTGCAGGCTGTGGAGCGCAAAGTAAAGCCAACATTGCAACAACAGCTAAAGAAACAAAAACAATTAACTGGGGTGTTAAAGCAGATACGAAGTTATTTGGTTTAATGAACATCAAAACCGGTGAAATCCAAGGATTTGATATTGATATTGCTAAGGCAGTGACAAAAAAAATCTTAGGTAAAGATGGTAAAGCTAATTTTGTTCAGGTAACAAGTAAAACAAGAATTCCACTTTTGAAAAATGGAAATATTGATGCAATTATTGCGACGATGTCCATTTCTAAAGATCGTGAAAAACAAGTTGATTTTTCTAACTCTTATTTTGCTGCCGGACAAGCTATTTTAGTTAAAAGAACAAGCTCAATTAAATCCGTAAAAGATTTGAATAAAGACGGTATGGTTGTTTTAGGTGTTAAGGGTTCAACTTCAGTTATTAACATGAAGAAGTATGCACCTAAAGCAGAAGTGCTGGAACTAGATGATTATGCGCAAGCATTAACCGCACTAAAATCTGGTCAAGGTGATGCTTTAACAACTGATAATGGTATTTTATATGGGATGGTTAAAGAGAATTCTGATTTTGCTGTTGTTGGTGGTACTTTTACGCATGAACCTTACGGAATTGCGATTGATAAAGGCCAAGGTGAATTTAAGAATGAAGTTAATAAGGCTTTAGCTGAAATGCGTGCCGATGGCTCGTATGAAAAATTATTAAACAAATGGTTTGGCGATATTCCAGGATTTAGTGTGAAGGAGGCGAGTCAACAATGATTACGATTTTTACAGAACATTGGCAAGCCTTATTAACAGGACTTGGCTATACATTGTGTTCAAGTGTACTCGCATTATTTTTTAGTTTAATTATAGGTTCGTTCTTTGCAATTTTGGAAGAAATGCCATATCGAATTTTAAAAATTATTGCACGTATCTATATTGAAATATTTAGAAATATTCCGTTATTGGTTGTTGCAATGTTTTTCTACGTTGTGGTACCTATGTACGTTACGAATATCAACGGATTTACAGCTGGAACAATCGGACTAACGATTTACACATCTGCCTTTATTGCAGAAACAGTTCGTGCTGGGATTAGAGCTGTTGATCCTGGACAAATGGAAGGTGCTCGCTCAAACGGGTTAACATTCATGCAATCGATGTTTCATATTATTTTACCCCAGGCATTTAAATATGTGATTCCACCTTTGGGTAATCAGTTCATTAATTTGGTAAAAAACTCTTCAGTTTTAGCCTTCGTTGCTGGATTTGATTTAATGTACCAAGGTGATATTATCGCATCAACAACATTTGATACAATCAACACGTACATTATCGTTGGGGTGTTATATTTAATTATCACGATGCCATTAAGTTATTACATGAGACATTTAGAAAAGAAATTAAGTTAAAGGGGGTCTAGAAAAATATGTCAGATTTTATTGCAGCATATAGTTGGGAAAATATTCGCTACTTACTACAAGGATTATTAGTAACAATCGAAGTTTCAGTTATTTCAATTATTTTCAGTTTTATAATTGGCGCTATTCTAGGCCTAACACGATATATTAAAGTAAAACGTTTATCTGCTATAGTTGGTTTTATAATTGATTTAATTCGAAATTTACCATTACTTTTAATCTTATTTTTCGTTTATTTTGGCTTAGCAAATGTTGGTATTCGGTTATCAATTTTCTGGTCAGCAACGTTAGCGATGACCGTTTTCGAATCAGCAATGTTAGCTGAAATCATTCGAAGTGGTATTCAAGCTGTTGAACCCGGACAAATGGAAGGTGCTCGCGCAAATGGTCTAACTTATTGGCAAGGTCTGCGTGTGATTGTCTTACCACAAGCTTTAAAGAAAATGATTCCACCATTGGTTAGTCAATTTATCTCATTAATTAAAGATACGTCATTGGCTACTATCATTGTTTTACCAGAGTTACTGTATCATGCACAATTAGTATACGGTCAAAATACTAATTATGTTATTCCAATGTTCGTCGCTTTAGCAGTGATGTACTTCGTCGTTTGTTATGCACTATCATTGGTTTCAAGATACTTAGAAAGACGCTTAGCGTAGACAATAAAATAAAAATGGTTGTTGAAATCTATATAGATTTTAGCAACCATTTTTATTAGTTAGTAGAATCGGCATAAAATGACGGTTTGTTTGATTGAAAAATAAATTAGAAAGAAGATGATGTCATGGTGAAAATTGCTGTTATTCTAGGGAGTTCAAGAGAGAATTCTATTGGTAAAAGGGTCATTAAGTATATTGAAGGAGTAGCAAAAAATCAGGATAATGTTGAATTTTCATTTCTAAAATTAAGTGACTATCAGTTAACCTTCTTCCACGAAAAATTGGCACCTATGCAAAATGAAAATCGACAACTACCTGAAAATGAAGCACGATGGATAGCGGATGTAGCTGCGGCAGATGGCTTTATTATCTTAACGCCTGAATATAATCATGCTATTCCAGCCGTTTTGAAAAATGCAATCGATTATTTGGCTTTTGAAGGGCAACGTAAACCAGTTAAGATTGTGGGCTACTCAGATAACATGCGCGGTGCACAATTTGCAACAGCTGAATTAGTACCTATTTTGAATCGATTAGGATTTATCACGTTGCCTACGCCAACATTATTGGGAATAGTTGATCAAACATTTAATGAAGATGGACAACTAAATAACGATGCTAAGTTAACAGATTATACAAAAAATAAAATTGCTCAGACTTTGCAAGAAATTAAATTTTATACACAACTTTTTGTGAATAATCCTTTTCCCGGAAAATGATGAATTAAAAATAAAAATGTGTAATGACAATAGCTGTCATTACACATTTTTTATTATAGATCTTTATTTTTATGTGTTTCGTATAAATAAACCGGGATACCAAGTGCAACAATTGTAAATGAAATTAAAACACCTACAATATCTGATTGAACTTCGCTAACTAAAACGAAGGCTGCACCTAAGATAGCAACAATAGGTGTTATGGGGAACAATGGAACTGAGAAAACACGTTTTAAATCTGTTCCTTTATTCCGACGGCGTAAGATAAAGAGGCCGACGAAAGTCATAACATAAAAGCAATAAACTGTAAAAATACAAATTTCAGATAAGCGATCAGCATCAAAAAATAAAATCATAATCGCTGCAATACTTAAAGCCACACATGTTGCAATAACAGGTGAATGTGATTTTGGATGTAAATAAGATATTTCTTTATGGAAAGGTAATTGTTTGTTCTTACCCATTGCCCACATAATTCGAGGGAATGTCATGATTTTACCGTTCATACAACCAAGAATAGAAATAATGACACCGATATTCATAATTTTTCCACCAAGTTGGCCAAAGGCAATCTTAGCAAATTGTGGTGTTGCATTTTCGCCTAGTTGATGGATTTGACTAGCAGGCATGACACGCATAATACTGAACGAAACAAGAATATAAATAAGAAGAACAATTGAAATTCCTAAAACAATAGCTCTAGGTAATGTCTTTTTAGGATTTTTAATTTCATCACCCATATTAGCAATCAGAATCCAACCATCATAAGCAAATAAAGTAGCTAGTATACCAACACCAAAATTATTTGTAGAGTGACTGACAGTTGCAACAGATTGGCCAAGTGCATTTGCATTGCCAAAAAATAAACCAAAAATAATAATAGCAGCAATAGGGAATAATTTACAAATAGTTGTAATAATCTGGAATGAAGCACCATAACGATTTGATAGCATATTTAGGAAGCCAATAGAAATGACTGCAATTAATGCGATTAAATGAGAATAACCAGCTGGAATACTAAAGAAATCTACTATTAAAATAGCAAGGTACGCGCCTAACGCAGCAATCATAGCTGGTCCATACACGATAACTTGCATCCAACCAGCTAAGAAACCCCAAATTTTACCGTAAATTTTTTCCATGTAGATATATAATCCACCGGTTTCTGGAATTTGAGATCCAATTTCAGCAACAGTTAGTCCAGCGGTTAAGGTTATGATACCACCACATAGCCATGCGAGCAGGGCATTTGTAGTAGAGCCGGTGTAGTCAAGTACCGAAGCTTGTTTAAAGAAGATACCAGAACCAATAACAGTTCCGATTACGATTGATAATGCTGACCATAGACCTAACGATCTGTTAAGTCCAACTGCTGGTTTTTTTTCCAAAATTGAATCCTCCTTTTCTAAAATGAATAGTTGCATTTTAGCATAACAGCGGGAATCATGCAATAAACTAGATATGATTATGACGACAAAAAAGAGTGCGTGAATCGGCTATTTCAGACCGATTCACGCACTCTTTTTATAGAATTATTTTAAACGATGTAATCTTGCAATTGGGTTGCAATAGTTTTTGTTGCATCAATCTTTAATTTTGTACCTGATTCTTCATAATCTGTTTCTAAGATAGTTGCCTTTTCATTGATTAAAT
This sequence comes from Dellaglioa sp. CoH-56-MRSF-11, assembly GCF_056782135.1. Next base: position 284,492 of record NZ_JBXAYE010000001.1, read on the forward strand.
CAACAAGTTGACCTTTATCAAATGGGATAAGAACAGTCATAATTTCGTTATCTTTAAAGACATTCTTTTTAATGATATCTACTAATTGATTAAGTGATTTTTCATCACGCGCACTATAAGTGAATTTATCATCTGAGAAAGTAGGATAATCAATATTTGCTAAATCAGCTTTATTATAGGCATAAATCATCGGAATGTTTTCGACGCCAATAGCTTTTAATGTATCTTCAGTTGTTTGAATCATTTCCTCAGCATGTTTATCAGCCACGTCAATCACTTGGATAAGTAAATCAGCTTGTGCAGCTTCAGCCAAGGTTGTACGGAAAGCTTTTACTAATTGGTGAGGCAATTTGCTGACAAAACCAACAGTATCGCTCAATAAAATTTGTTTTTTATCTTCAAATTGAATATTACGGACACTTGTATCTAATGTAGCAAACAACATATTCTTTTCAAAAACTTGTTTGTCATCATCTTGTCCGATTAGACGAAGCAAGCCGTTCATTGTCGTTGATTTACCTGAATTAGTATAACCAACTAATGCAACAGTCGGAATACCAGATTTATCACGTTGTTTACGTCTAGTAGATTCTTCTTTGTCCATTTCAGCAAGATCTTTTTTAATGTGGTTAATCCGATTTTCAATCACACGACGATCTAATTCAATCTTCGTTTCGCCAGCACCACGGTTAGCGAGTCCACCACCAGATTGTTGATCTAGTTTATCTTGCATCCCTCTTAAACGAGGTAACTGATATTGAAGTTGAGCCATTTGAACTTGGAGTTTTGCTTCGCGTGATTGTGCTCTTGAAGCAAAAATAGCTAAAATCAGGCCTGTACGATCCATAACTTCCATACCTGATGCAGCTTCAAGGTTACGAATTTGAGTTGGTGATAATTCGTCGTTTACAACTAAAATTTTCACACCTTGTGCTTCACTTTCAGTCTTGAATTCTTCAGCTTTACCTTTACCAAAGTAAAGGGCAGCAGTTGGTCGATCTAATTTCTGACGAATGTCTTCAACAGCATGCATGTTGTTAGCTTCGACTAATGCAGCTAATTCAGACATTGTATAATCTAAATTTTCACGTTGTTTTTCGATACCAGCAATGAAAACGTCAATAACTGGTATTTCTGTAGAATAAGTTTCTTTCATGAGAACCTCCTCGTGGAACTTAATTAATAGGTTAAGTATAACATTTATTCAAAAAAATATTCGAACATCAAAATAAGTTAACTGAATTAAATGAGAATTAATGAATAAAAATGGCCAAACTCTCATTTTAACAACGTGCAAATGTTATGAGTTGAATATTTTATATAGTTAAACGGCTTTTTTAAAGGCGCTTGAATCTCTTTTTAATTAAATTAGAGTTTAATGTTGATTTTAATCTTTTTCTAATGTAAGATAAACCTACGTTAAGAAAAGGTAAATAAAAAAGGAGAGGTCATATTATGAAGTTAAAGTCAGTTTTGAAATTAAGTGGTGTGCTAGCATTGTCTGTCATTGTCTTGGCAGCGTGTGGATCTAAATCTTCATCTTCAGATAGTAAAGAACTCGCTGATAAACAGGTTATTAATTGGTCTGAAACAGCTGAATTACCATCGATGGATTTATCGACAGCAACGGATACAGTTAGCTTTAACATGTTGAACAATACTAATGAAGGTTTATACAGAATTGGTAAGAACAGTAAAGTGTCAAATGCACTTGCAACTAAAACAACCGTTTCAAAAGATGGCATGACTTATACATTTAAACTTCGTGATTCAAAATGGAGCAACGGAGACGATGTAACGGCTAAAGATTTTGTTTATTCATGGCAACGGACCGTTAATCCTAAGACAGCTTCACAATATGGTTACCTCTTCTCAGGGATTAAAAATTATGATGCAATCAGCGCGGGTAAGATGGCGCCATCAACATTGGGAATCAAAGCAACTGACAAACATACATTAGTTGTAACACTTGATAAAAAAGTACCATATTTCAAATTATTGATGGGCTTCCCAACGTTCTATCCACAAAATCAAAAAGTTGTTGAAAAGTATGGTTCTAAATATGGCACACAAAGCAAATACATGGTTTACAATGGTCCATTTACATTAAATGATTGGACAGGAACTAACTTAACTTGGGACCTAAAGAAAAATGACACTTATTGGGATAAAAAAGCAGTTAAGCTAACACAAATGAATTTCCAAGTTTCTAAAGATAATACAACAAGCTATAATTTATACCAAAGTCAAAAATTAGATATGACGAATTTATCTGCTGAACAAGCTAAAACATTGAAAACAGATAAAGACTATATCACACGTAAACAAGCATCAACGTTCTACTTACAATACAATCAAAAGAATAAATTATTTAATAACCAAAAGATTCGTCAAGCTATTTCATTAGTTATCAACAGAAAACAATTTGTTGATAAAATTTTAGGGGATGGCTCAACTGTTGCGACAGGTTTAGTATCATCAGGTCTTGCTTCAAATCCTAAAACAGGCGAAGATTTTGCAAAAGAATCAACCGTTAAATCAACTGCAAATACAGACATTGCAAAAGCAAAAGAATTATGGAAAGCAGGATTAAAAGAAGTTGGTGTTACAAAAGCTAGTTTCTCACTTCTAAGTGATGATACTGATAAAGCTAAGAAAACAAATGAATTTTTACAAAATGCGATTGAAGATAACTTAGATGGTGCGGATGTAACATTAACAAATATCCCATTCAAATCACGTTTAGCAAAATCAACTAGTGGTGATTTCGATATTGTTGTTACAGCATGGGGTGCTGATTTCTCAGACCCAATCTCATTCTTAGATTTATTTACTTCAGATAATTCACAAAATGCAGGTAAATGGAAAAATAGTGAATATGATGCATTGATTAAAGCTTCAAAAACAACAGATGCAAGTAATGCAGATAAACGTTGGGATGATTTAGTTAAGGCTGAAAAAATCTTGATGAAAGATCAAGGAATTGCACCTCTTTACCAAATGGCTCAAGCTCAATTATTAAGATCAACAGTTAAAGGTGTTATCTACAATGGAGCTGGTATCAATTACAATTTCAAAGATGCTTATGTTACTAAATAATTAATTAACGTGTTAAAATTTAACAAGTGAGAGTTAGCTACCACGGCTAATTCTGACTTGTTTTAATTACATAATAAAGCAAAAGTGAGGGTCAGAATTATGGGTAAATACCTAGTTAAACGAATTTTTTATATGCTACTGACGTTGTTTTTAGTCGCAACCATTACCTTCTTTTTAATGAAGTTAATGCCTGGATCACCTTATGCGAATCAGCAAAAAATGACAACTGAGCAATTACAGATTATGAATGAACAATATGGATTGAATAAACCCGTATGGCAACAATATCTCATTTACTTAGTGGGATTAGTTAAGGGTGATTTAGGAACGTCATTCCAATACAGTAATCAACCTGTGTCATACCTAATTTCAAGCCGTATTGGACCATCCGGACAACTTGGATTACAAGCTATCATCTTCGGAATAGTTATTGGAATTGTGATTGGTGCCATTGGTGCGATTAACAAAAATACTTGGATTGATACTTCTTCAACAATTTTATCAATCTTAGGTATCTCAATTCCTTCTTTCGTCTTAGCTGTTTTATTACAGTATTACGTAGGATTAAAGTTAGGCTGGTTACCAATTGCTGATTGGGGCGGATTCAGTTACACGATTCTACCGACAATTGCTTTAGGGGTTGGCCCACTGGCGGAGACGGCCAGGTTCATTCGAACCGAGATGGTGGATGTCCTAAGCAGTGATTACATTGAACTGGCTAAGGCTAAAGGATTAACAAAGTTTGGCGTTGTATTCCACCATGCTTTACGTAATAGTTTAATTCCTTTAGTAACATTAATCGGCCCTTATACGGTTGCATTAATGACTGGTTCAATGGTTGTTGAAAATATATTCTCAATTCCTGGAATTGGTGAACAATTCGTAAAATCAATTTTGACAAATGATTTCCCCACAATCATGGGTGTTACAATGCTTTATTCAGCTGGACTAGTAGTTGTTATCTTATTAACAGATATCATTTACGGTATTATTGACCCAAGAATTCGATTAACTGGAAGGAGAAATTAACGATGGCAGATAAAATTGACCTACCAGTAGATGCATTTGAACCGTTAGATAAAAATAACGCTATTGATAATGAAAAAATTGCTGCACCGTCGTTGACTTTCGTTCAGGATGCTTGGCGTCGGTTGAAGAAAAATAAAGGGGCTTTTATCTCACTTTGGGTCCTGGTTGCAATTTTTATTTTGGCATTTGGATCCCCCATTTTAGCACCACATAGTGCAACAGAACAAAATGTTGAGTATACAAATTTACCACCTAAAATTCCTGGTGTACCAATAGATGGATTAAATGGAAAGTTAAAAACATCATCAGGTAGCTGGTATGATGCTTATGAACAAAATAGTATTCCAAAAGATAAATACTTTATTTTAGGAACGGATGTTTTTGGACGTGATTTGTTATCAAGAATTATGTATGGAACTAAGATTTCCTTAATCGTGGCACTAGTTGCTGCATTAGTCGATTTAGGAGTCGGTGTTGCTTATGGAATCTTGTCCGGTTGGCGTGGCGGACGTGTTGATACATTCATGCAGCGAATCATCGAAATTATTTCATCGGTACCTAACTTGGTCGTTATTGTTTTAATGTTATTGGTTTTCAAACCAGGTTTAACATCAATTATTTTAGCAATTGCAGTGACTGGTTGGACAACGATGGCTCGATTAGTTCGGGCACAAACGTTGAAATTAAAAGATCAAGAATATATTCTTGCAGCTCGAACTTTAGGCGAGTCACCCGTAAAAATTGCAGTGAAACATTTACTACCTAACTTATCGAGTGTGATTATTATTCAAACAATGTTTACAATTCCTAGTGCTATTTTCTTCGAAGCTTTCTTAAGTTTCATCGGAATTGGGATTAGTGCTCCTCAAGCTTCACTTGGGTCATTATTGAATGATGGTCAAAAGAATTTCCAGTTTTTACCATACCAAATGTGGTATCCAGCAATTGTTTTATGTATTATCATGGTTGCCTTCAACTTATTAGGTGATGGACTCCGTGATGCCTTTGATCCAAAAACGAAAGAGTAGGTGTTGAAAAATGGCAGAAAATATTTTAGAAGTTAACAATCTAGAAATTAATTTTCATACGTATGCTGGAGATGTTAAAGCCATACGTGATGTTAGTTTTCATCTGGCTAAAGGTGAAACTTTAGCAATCGTTGGTGAATCAGGTTCCGGTAAATCCGTTACAACAAAAAGTTTAATGGGATTATTAGCTAATAATGCAGAAGTTATGGGTGGAGAAATTCTTTTTCATGGTGAAGATTTACTTAAAAAATCAGAAAAACAAATGGAAAACATTCGTGGTAAAGATATCGCAATGATTTTCCAAGACCCAATGACTTCTTTAGATCCTACTATGAGAATTGGTAGACAAATTGCTGAACCATTAATGAAGCATAAACATGTAAAAAAAGAAAAAGCAATGGCGCAAGCCTTGGAAATTTTGAAGTTAGTTGGGATTACAGATGCTAAAAAACGCTTTAAGGACTATCCACATCAATTTTCTGGTGGTCAACGCCAACGAATTGTTATTGCGATTTCATTAGTTTGTTATCCAGAAATTTTAATTGCTGATGAACCAACAACAGCTTTAGATGTAACCATCCAAGCACAGATTTTGGAATTAATGAAAGAATTACAAGCAAAAATTGAAACATCAATTATTTTCATTACCCATGATCTAGGGGTTGTTGCTGGTATGGCTAATCGTGTAGCGGTTATGTATGCAGGTCGGATTGTTGAATATGGGACAGTCGATGAGGTCTTTTATAACCCACAACATCCATATACTTGGGGCTTATTGAATTCAATGCCAACACTTGATAGTGAACATCTGTACGCAATTCCAGGTACACCTCCTGATTTATTGGATCCACCAAAAGGGGATGCATTTGCCGCTCGGAATGAGTACGCTATGAAGATTGATACAGAACAACAACCACCATTCTTCGATGTTTCACCAACACATGCAGCAGCTACATGGTTGTTGCATCCAGATGCACCTAAAGTAACGCCGCCAGTTGAAATTCAAAGACGGTATAAAATTTTTGCAAAACAACAAGAAACAAAAATTAAAGCGAATCAAAATTTGGTAGAAAACTAAGGAAGGGGAGCTGAACATAGTGGAACAAAAGAAAAATAAAATTTTAAAAGTCCGTCATTTAAAACAATATTTTAATGTCGGCAAACCAGACGAAGTGAAAGCTATCGATGATATTTCATTTGATATTTATGAAGGCGAGACATTTGGCTTGGTGGGCGAGTCAGGGTCTGGTAAAACAACAACAGGTCGTAGTATCATCAATTTATATGAACCAACTGATGGTAAAATTGATTTTGATGGTGTTGATATTCGTAAAATTAAGTCTAAAAAAGATAAATTACAATTTCGCCGTGACATGCAAATGATTTTTCAAGATCCATATGCATCACTAAATCCACGAATGAAAGTTAAAGATATTGTGGCAGAAGGAATAGATATTCACCATTTAGCTGCCAATGATGAAGCACGTGCGAAACGTGTTGAAGAATTATTAGAAACAGTTGGATTGAATAAAGATCATTCTAGCCGCTACCCCCATGAATTTTCAGGTGGCCAACGCCAACGTATTGGTATTGCTCGTGCTTTAGCTGTAGAACCTAAGTTTATCATCGCAGATGAACCTATTTCTGCATTAGATGTTTCAATTCAAGCGCAGGTTGTTAATTTGTTGAAGGAATTACAAATTGAACATAACTTAACATATTTGTTTATTGCACATGATTTATCAATGGTTAAATATATCAGTGATCGAATTGGTGTGATGCATTATGGTAAGTTATTAGAAATAGCTCCTGCAGACGAAATATATACACATCCTTTACACGATTATACAGCCAGTTTAATCTCGGCCGTTCCTGTTCCTGACCCTGAATTTGAACGTAATCGCATTCCAGTACCATACGATTCGTCAGTTGAGGCAGATGGTAAAAAACGTCGAATGGTTGAAATTTCGCCAGAACATTTTGTTTTAGCAAGTGAAGATGAAATCCCTATGTATAAGGAACGAGCTGCCAATACTTTGGCAGAAGAAGCTGAATAATAAATCAGAAAGATCTTTTCAAGAATTTTTGAAAAGGTCTTTTTTGATTTTAAAAAGGGTGTAAACTATTAATTGTATGAGTATCTTAAATATATTAAAGGAAGTATAAAAATTTTAGGTAATTATGCATAAAATAATGTATACTAGATGTATTAGAATTAGGTAACGACATAACTATTTTTTGATTTGGGAATGAATAAAAGGTTCAACTAAAACGTTATGTGGAACAAAGGGTTTTATATGGTGGGGAGAATGGGAGCACCCAACATGATAGATGATACAGAAGTATATAATGAAGCGTACAAAGAATTACCGTATGATGTACAATTACTTTTTCAAGAGGGGCGTCTCTGCGAAAAAGATAATGATTTAGCCGTATTATTCGATTTATTTATTAAAAGTACAATTAATTTTACTGAATTCTATGGATTTAACGATGATAGAAAGCAGCTATTTGATGAATTGAAACAAAATCCAGAAGAGGCCGCGCAGTTAATTAAGCAATATCGGTATTATCGTAATTGGTTCGAAAAATATCAGGCTAATGTTAATTGTTTTTCGAAATTAAGATTTCTAACTGTCTGTGAATGGTATGATGGTCAACAAGCATATGCAAGTAATAATTAAGAAATGCTATCATACAAGAAATTAAGTAAAAAAAAGTTAGAATATAAAATTAATTTAACTTAAAATGCGAACTTAAAATATACGGCAAGCTTAACAATATTGTTAAGCTTTTTTTGTTTTTATAAGACGCAGAAAAAATTAAAATAGATAACAAGCCAAGTGCTTGTTATCGATGAGAAGGGTGTGGTATATTAATTGCAATTATCGGGGGGTAATCGAATGAGTTTAGGTGAAGGAATAAAAAATGTAAACGCATTACCGTATGATGTGAGGCTATTATTAGAGGAAAGAAATATTCCGGAGAATCAAATGAGTTGGGAAATTATTTCTGATGTGTTTCTTGAAAGTATTGCGACTTACACAGCATTTTATGGATTTAATGAGGATCGTAGAGCGCTATTCAATGATTTAAAAAATGATAAAAATGAGGCCAATCAAATTATAACAACCTATAAAGAATATCGTGAGTGGTTTAAATACTATCACGTTCATTTTGAAAATCTAGAAGATGTGAGGTTTTTAACGATTTGTGAGTCAATAGGTGTAGATGGCATAATAATAAAAGATTAAATTCAAAAACGCTATGACTACTTTTAATTAAGTAGTCATAGCGTTTTTGAATTTAATCTTTAATACCATCTCTTTTACGTTCACGTTCAGCAATCATTGGCATAATGAATCCAAGACCGATAAGAACAACGACACTAATAATATTGATGGCTAACTGGTAGTAGAATAGTGAGCTACCCATCTCGACATCTTGAGGAATAATCCCAAAGACTGTTGCCAAAACAGTAACAACTAAGCACCATAAACCAACAGCGTAAGCTAATTTGTCATTTTTAATGAAGACATATTCTGATGGATATTTAGCACTATTTTTACGGATCTGCATGAAGGCGAAGAAAATCCAACAAGTGACACCTGGTGAAATAATTCCATTCAAGTTCAGTAACCAATTAAAGATTGTATTCATATCTGGCAAGAAGACACCCAAGAAGAGAATGAAGGCACTTAAAGTACAAGTTAAAATGTACCCATTAATTGGTAAACCATCTTTGTTAACTTTAAGTAATTTCTTAGGCATATAACGAGCGCCTGTGTCAGAGATAAGCATGCGAGTCATAGCGTCAAGAAGAACAGCTAGAAGAGCACACATGTACACAATTTGAGTAATAGCGAAGGCATACATTAACCAACTACCCATATGAAATTGATCTCCTAAACGAAGGAATGCGTAGTACGAACCATTCATTTTAAAATCATTAGGAATGTTATGGGCATTGAAGAAAATCCCAAGTGCGAATGAGCCGAAAACTGTTAAGAAGATTGTCATAACGGTTAACATAATCATGGCTTTAGGGAAATCTTTTTTAGGTTTTTTCATTTTTGTGACAAATGGCGCAATTAATTCTGCACCATTAATCGCATAAATTAATAAACCAATTGTTGTGAAATAATGTAAATCAAATTTAGGAATTAGTGTGTGCCAGCTCATATTTGTTGTTGCAATACGACCTGAAGGTGTTAATAATGAGCCAAATGCCATTACAACATATAAAATTGTGAGGATGAACATGGTACCACCACCAATAAGACCTAAAAATTCTAATGAACCTTTGAAGAAACGTTGAACAAAAATGAAACCAACGAAGATTACTAATGTTATTAACGCGAACATAGCTGTTGATAAACTATCTTCGAGTGCATTACTTCCGTTAAATAACCAACCAAAGCCAACAACGACTGAATTAGCGGTATCAACAACGTAAGGAATCGAAGCAGCCCAATAAGTCCATGCCGTAAAGTAACCTAGTTTTTCGCCACGAGTTCCGCGAACCCATGAACTTAAACCGCCACCTTCTGAATTAAAGACGGAACCTAATTGTCCTACCATTAAAGAATAGGGAATTACATATAATAGCAATAAAATGATCCAAGATGTAATAACGCCCATACCTTGATTTTGAAAGTTATAGACGATATCGTCGAAGCCAATAACTGTTACGAATGACATTAATGCCAAAACTGGCCACGATATAAATGTTTTTTTCTCGTTTTCCATAAGTACCTCCCGTGATAAATAACTATGTAAATTAAACTAACAATTTATAAGTATAGTGAACTGACTAATTAATTTCCATGAAAAATTAAATTAATATAAAATGTAATCGTTTTAATGAGAATTAAGTTAAGAATTAACGATAATAAAAATTGCTATTTAATGTGTACTATGTATAATAGTACACATATAGTAAAATGATAAATATAAATGGAGGACTAATAAAATGAAAGAAATAGTTGTAAGCGCAAAAGATGTTAAAAAAGTCTACGGTAAGAATAAAGAGAAGAAAACGGAAGCCTTAAAAGGGATTAATTTTTCTGTCGAACAGGGTGAATTTATTGGTATCATGGGGGCATCAGGATCAGGTAAATCAACATTACTTAACTTATTATCAACACTAGACCAGCCGACTTCAGGACAAATTGAGATTAATAATCAGGATATCTCAATGATGCGTGGCGATAAACTATCAGATTTTAGAGCACAACAAATTGGCTTTATTTTCCAAAGTTTTAACCTGCTAGATAACTTAACGGCAGCTGAAAATATAACATTGCCACTATCATTACAGAATGCGTCTATTTCTAAATATCAAGAACGTATTGATAAATTAACGAAAACACTGGGGATAGATAGTGTTCTTGGACAATTTCCAACTGAATTATCTGGTGGCCAAAAGCAACGAGTTGCAGCAGCTCGTGCTTTAGTCCATAATCCTGCAATCTTATTAGCAGATGAACCAACAGGTGCTTTGGATTCTAAAAGTGCAAAGTCACTCCTATCAACGATGGAAAGTTTAAATAAAAATGATCAAGTATCAATTTTGATGGTGACTCATGACGCTGTTAGTGCGAGTTACTGTCAACGAATTCTCTTTATTAAAGATGGTAAGATTGGTCGAGAATTGATTCAAGGAACGAATACGCGAACAGAGTTTTATCAAGAAATTTTAAATGAACTAGCTAAGAGTGAACAATAATTTTAAGAAGGGAGGAAACAATATGTTATTAAAATTATCCTTAACTGGAATTAAGAGTCGCTTTAAAGATTATCTAATCTTGTTATCAGGACTCATTATGGCTTCAGCAATCTTTTACATGTTTGAAGCATTAGCAACTAATCAAGAATTTATTAAACAAAATGCGACGATAAAATTTGCAGCAATGATTTTCCAAGTAGGTTCTGTACTACTTGCAATTATTACACTGTTTTATATTATCTATGCGAATACATTTTTAATGAGCATGCGTCAAAGAGATTATGGGATGTTCATGATGCTAGGCGCTAAAAAGCGTAAGATTGGGCGCTTAATTTTCACTGAAACTTTAATTATTGGCTTAATTGCAACAGCTGTTGGTATTTTAGTTGGTATTGGACTGACATATGGCGTTAGCCAATTTTTAGTAGATAAAATGGATCTTGCACCGCATTCTTTTCAAGCTTTTTATTTCCCAGCAATCCTAATAACAATGCTTTTCTTCGTTATTCTTTTCATGATTGCTGCTATATTTAATCGACAAAGCTTGTTAAGAACGCCTATCTTAAAATTATTAAATGAAGCAGAACAACCACAAGGTAAAAAGCTAAAATCTTATAATATCTTAATTCAAAGTATCTTAGGATTAGGTTTAATTGCAAGTGGCTATTATTTATTAAGTCATTTAGCACTGTTTCAAATGGCTGGATTTATTGGGTCAGTCGTAACAATTTTGATTGGGACATTTTTAATTTTCAATTCATTATTTAGTGGATTGGTTCAATTATTAAAACGTAATAAGGGATTTTCTGAAAAGCAATTAAATACCTTTTTATTAGGGCAACTTAGCTTTCGATTAGGTTCATTAAATCGGGTTCTAACAATGGTTGCGATGTTATTTGCACTAGCATTAGGCGCAATAACTGTTGGGATGGGATTCTCTGGTGTGGTTGATCAAACAGCTACTTCTACTTCCCCATATGATGTTGTTGTCCAAAATCCATCAACAAAAGAGAAAAAATTACTTAGTCAATTGACTGATAAAAAAGAGTCCATTTATGAAGCAAAAAAAGTTGGTTCTGTCCGTTATTTTAAAAAATCTGACTTTGTGAAATCACCATTGTACACGCTTGATTTCACGGAAACGGGAACGGCTACCGGTAAATTTATTAAAGTTGACCCTGCCAAAATGACAGCTAAAAATGAGGATAATCTATGGGGAAATGCTGTTAGAACTACATTGGAATCCCCTGATATGTTAAATCCAGTACTTGTCTCTGACGCATCATTTTCAGCTGTTTCGGCGAAGACACAACGTATCCATACTGTTAGGTTAGCATCATTTAAAGATAATAAAGAAATCTTAAAAGCATTGAGCGAAGAAATACCTAAAAATCAGTTAGATAATTCATCTTATTTTATGAATAAGTATGTCGTATATCAGTTGGCTAACGGCATTTATGGCGGATTAGAATTCATTGGATTCTTCTTAGGCGTTGCGATGTTGGCAATGTTAGCAAGTGTTCTTATGTTTAAAATATTGTCTAGTGCGGCAACGGATAAAAAACGATATGATTTATTGAACCAATTAGGCGCTAAGCAACGACTAATGAAAAAATCAATTAGGCGCGAAATTGGCATCTTATTCTTCTTACCTGGAATTGTCGGTGTAATCCACGTTTTATTCGGACTACAAATGTTCAAGGAATTAATTCCAGATCCATATTCACATATAACGATTCCATTTATTATTTTTGCAGTTCTCTATTTGGGATATTATTGGGTAACAGTTACCTTATATAAAGGGATGGTATTAAAAAAATAAAAAAGAGGTGAATATTCAGTTTTTAAAACTGAGTATTCACCTCTCTTTATTTAGATGGGTTGTTCGCCAAAATTACCATAATAGCTAACTTCAATTGTATCGTGATGAACGATTAATTTAGTGACGCTACCATTTTTAGGACTAGATGATATATCAATATTAGGTGCGTATCGTGAAACGATACTTCTAATTGCTGTCCCGTGACCAACTAATAGAACGTTGTCATTATTATTTTGGTTAGTGCGTAAAAAATCAAAAGCATGATCATAGCGATTCCAAAATTCTTGGTCATTTTCAGCTAAATTAAAAGGGTCAGCACTTTTTATGAAATCACGTGAGTCTTCGATGGAATATTTTTCAAGAATATCATTGAAGGTTTGACAATTAAAAGGTGTACCAACTGTTTGCATAACAGCTGCAGTATCTTGGCCTTCAAATGAGCCATAATATTCTTCTCTAAAAAGTGCTGTTTCAATTGGTGTTAACTGTGCATTTTCTTCAACATTCGTTTCACTTAAAATATGGCTTAGTGTTTTTTTTGTACGCATTGTGTCACTTCGATAAATGGCATTAAATGATTTATCGCGTAAAAGTTTTCCTGAATGGGTGGCATCGTTGATTCCCTTATCTGTAAGTGGAGAGTCACACCAGCCTTGCATTCTCTGGAAAGAGTTAAAAAAAGTTTGGCCATGACGAACCATATAAACGGTAAATGACATATGAAATCCTTTCATAAATAAATATTTAATTTGTAAATAAAAAAGGTACTTAGAGCTGTCTGGTTTTTGATGAATAGTCTCACTTAATGCATTAATTTTAGAAAAAGAAAAGACTTTTATTTTATTTAATCCAATGTATACTAAATAAACGGAGAATTAAAATATGAGATTATTTATGACTACTAGTAAGATGATACCGAATGAGATATTAATTACAAGTCTAAATCTAATTGTTTTAACTGCATAAATTGTATTAACTATTCAAGAAGGAGTGTTTATTATTTTGATTACGTTGGCTGGTATTATTGGTTCAGGAAAATCTAGTATGACAAAAATTTTATCTGAAGAACTTGGGGTAGAGGCTTTTTACGAACCTGTTACAGATAACCCGGTATTACCTTTATTTTACAAAGGTAACGAAATCGCTGCAAAAAAACGTGAAGCAGGGGATAAGGAAGCAACAAATCCCTACGCTTACTTATTACAAACTTTCTTTTTGAATCGTCGTTTCAGAATGATTAAAGCAGCAATGCAAGAAGATAATAATGTTCTTGATCGTTCAATTTATGAAGATGCTATTTTTATGAAGATGAATACAGAAATGGGTAATGCCACAACTGTTGAATATAACATCTATCAAGATTTATTAGAAAATATGCTTGAAGAGTTACCTTATGCTGCACATAAAAAATCACCCGATTTGATGGTTATGATTAAAGTTTCTTATGAAACAATGGTTAATCGTATTCAAAAACGTGGCCGTGATTATGAACAAATTGAAACTGACCACTCATTGGTTGAATACTATAAAACATTACTTCGCTATTATGAAGATTGGGAAAAAGAATATGACGTTTCTGAATTTTTAGTTATTGATGGCGATAAATACGATTTTGTTGAAAATGAAGCTGATCGTAATATTGTTTTAAATATTATTGAAGATAAATTACAAGAATTAGGTAATTTATCTGAAAAAGAAGTTATCGATTACAAGACACAACGTAAATCAATTTAAACTAAAAGGAGTAACCAATTTTAAAAATTGGTTACTCCTTTTTTATTTAGATTTTATCATCATCGTGATGATTGAAATATTCAACTTTAACTGAATTGTCATCAACGATTAACTTAGTTACACTACCGTTTTTAGGGCTCATTGTAATATCAATTTCGGGTGCAAAATGAGAAACGATACTTCTGATTGTTGTCCCATGACTGACAACTAAAACGTTATCGCCATCTTTAGCATCTTTACGCAATAAATCAAAACCTTTATTACGACGTGCCCAAAAATCGGCATCGTCTTCAGCATCATGGAAAGGATCGATTTCTTTGAAGAAGTCACGTGCCTCTTCAATTGAAAATTTTTGCAAAATCTCAGTGAAATTAGCAGCGCCATGTGGCTTACCAACAACAAACCAAGCTTGAGAAGAATCGGCACCTTCATAGTAACCATAGCCTTGCTCTCTAAGAAACTCAGATGTTGTAACAATTAAATCTGAAGAGTTTTCATTTTCAGATAAAATGTAGTTAGCTGTACGATTTGCGCGGGTTGTATCACTACTGTATGCATTAGCAAACTGAATTTGTGATAATTTTTTTCCAGTAGTGTGGCCGTCGTTAATGCCTTTTTCTGTAAGTGGTGAATCGGACCAACCTTGCATCCGATTATATTTATTGAAAATGGTTTGACCATGGCGAACGAGATAGACTGTAAATGGCATGAGAACCTCCTGAAGTTTATGTGATAGCCCCATTATACGCTAAAGAAAACGATTATTCTAAAAAGCTTATCCTAGAATTTAGCATCAAGTTTTTTTCTAAGTAAAAATTTCGTAAGTTGTACTAACCCAGCTAAGACCACTGGAAGTAATGCTATCCCGGCAATTGAAAGGAAAATAATAGAAAAATGATCCTTAACAAATGGAATTGCGCCGAAGTAGTAACCGACGCCACTTCCAATGGCTACCCAAAGTGAGACGCCAATTAAGTTGAAAATACTAAAATGTCTGTAATTCATTTGAATAGTACCAGAAATAAGTGGCACAAAAGTTCTAATTAATGGGATAAAGCGTCCAAATACG